>VGNO01000122.1 GCA_016865985.1 Chloroflexota bacterium
CACGGCTGGAACCAGAACGATTGGCCGGGAGGCTTTGGCTGCGCTTCCGACCTGGATACCGCCGCCCCCGCCAACCCGGCCTACCTGACGGCCAAATCGCTCCATGCCGGCTGGGCAAACAGCCGGGCGTTGGAACTCGCAGGCATCACCCGCCACACGCCCGATCCTGTGGATGGCAGCATCCAACATGACTCCCGGGGGGAGCCGACCGGGATCCTCTTCGAGAAAGCCATGGAACTGATGGATGCCGCCATCCCTCCGCCGATTACCGACCGGCTGGCTGAAAGCATCCGGCGCGCCCTGCCCCTCCTCTGGCAGGTCGGCTTGACCGGCGTCCACGACTTCGACCGCCTCGACTGCCTCTCCGCCCTGCAACGCCTCCACGGATCCGGCAACTTGAAACTGCGGGTCGTAAAGCACATCCCGCTCGATGATTTCGGGGAAGCCCTAAGTCTCGGCCTGCGCACCGGCCAGGGGGACGAGAGCCTGGTCATCGGCGCAGTTAAAGTTTTCGCCGACGGCGCTCTCGGACCGCATACCGCCGCCATGTTGGAACCGTATCTCGATGAGCCCGCCAATTGCGGCATGCTCAACCGCCCGGTGGAAGAACTGTACGAAATTGGTTGCCGTGCATTGGACCACGGCCTGAACCTGGCTGTCCATGCCATCGGGGACCGCGCCAACCGCGCCGTGCTGGATCGCTTTTCCCGGCTCCGCCGTTACGAAAAGGAAACAGGCCTCCCACCGCAGCGCTTCCGCATCGAGCATGTCCAGTTGCTCCACCCTGATGACGCCGGTCGCCTGGCAGAACTCGGGGTCATTGCTTCGATGCAACCCATCCACGCCGTATCCGATATGGAAATGGCCGACCGCTACTGGGGCGGGCGCGCGGACCTTGCCTACGCCTGGCGCACCCTGCTGGCAGGCGGAACTCGGTTGGCTTTCGGTTCCGATGCCCCCGTCGACTCCCCCAACCCATTCTGGGGCCTGCATGCCGCAGTCACCCGCACCCGCCGCGACAATACGCCGCCCGGCGGATGGCGTGCCGGACAATGCCTGGACATCCGGCAGGCCATGGCAGGGTACACCTTGGGGCCGGCCTTTGCAGCCGGCATGGAAGACCGGCTGGGCTGCCTGGCGCCTGGCTGCCTGGCAGACCTGGTCGTCCTCGAACGTGACCCGTTCGCCATCCCCCCCCAGGAATTGGCCTCGCTCCACCCAATGGCAGTCATGGTGGGTGGGGAGTGGGTCTGGGAGGCCTGAGCCGTGTCCAATGAAAAAACCGGCCTCACGCCGGAGGTCCTCGTCCCCCGCCTGGGGGAATACCTGGTACAGCAAGGGCATATCGACCAGGCTTCCCTGCAACGGGCATTGGCGTTGCAGCAGGAAGCATCCGCCCGGGGACGCACAGTGTTCCTGGGCCAGGCGCTGCTCGACCTCGGCCTGCTCGACCGCGCCACTGTCGACCAGGCCATCACCGAGCAAATCATCCAGTTACGCAATGCCCTCGAAAACGCAAACCACTCGCTGGAAAAGCGCGTCCAGGAACGGACGGCCGACCTGCAGGAAGCGCTGCGGAAACTCTCCGAGTTGAGCCAATTGAAGTCCAACTTCATCGCCAACATCTCACACGAACTGCGCACTCCCCTGACCCACATCAAAGGCTACCTGGAACTTCTTGTCACCGAAACCCTCGGCCTGCTAACCGACGAACAACGCCACGCGCTGGAGGTCAGCCAGCGTTCGGCCGGCCGTCTCGAGAACCTGATCAACAACCTGATCCTCTTTTCCCTGGCCTCGC
This sequence comes from Chloroflexota bacterium, assembly GCA_016865985.1. Lineage (GTDB taxonomy): Bacteria > Chloroflexota > Anaerolineae > Anaerolineales > Villigracilaceae > VGNO01. The sequence continues at coordinate 1,802 of VGNO01000122.1, forward strand.
GCGGCAAGATGAGCCTGCACCTGGCGCCCGTCGACTTGAGCCGGATCGCCGGAGAGATCGTTGGCTACTCCCGCTCGAAGGCGGCAGACAAGCATGTGGAATTGGTCAACGCCGTCCAACCCAGCCTTCCGCCGGTTAACGCAGACGCCCAGATGATCTCGTGGGTCATCATGCAGTTGCTCGACAATGCCATCAAGTTCACCCAAAGCGGTGGACGTGTGACCCTCTCCATCGAAGCGGAGGCCGGGAGTATCGTCCAGGTAACGGTCAGCGACACAGGCATTGGCATCCCGCGCGGGCGGATCGACGAGATCTTCGAGCCTTTCCATCAACTGGATGGTTCATCCACCCGGCAGCAGGGTGGCACAGGCCTCGGCCTGTCCCTGGTGCGGGAAATATTGGATGCACATGGGTCGGTGATTGAAGTACAATCTGAGGTAGGGAAAGGCTCCCGCTTCCGTTTCCCTCTCATTCCTACCGACGAATCCATGTGAGACCCCTATGGAAGACGATGCCCTCGAACTGATCCAGAACGTCACTGAATCCACTTTCCAGTTGGAATGGAAACCAGCCCTGGATTCACTCTTCGACAGCCTGCGCAAGGGTTTCGTCTTCGACAACCTGGCCATCTACGTCACTGAAAAAGGCAGCCTACCGGAAGTAATCTATGCTTGCTCCATCGGCCGCGGGCGCAAACAGGAGGCGGATGTATCGTGGGGAGAGGATATCGCCAGCCAGGTGCTGACCGCCATGCAGGTTGTGCAGGTCATACCGGAGTACAGTTCCGTCAAAGAGCGGGTGCGGATGCCATACCTGCTGGGTATCCCCTTCCGGATGGTTCAGGGCGACGGGGCATTGGTATTCATCCGTTTCGGCGGGCCGCAGTACCTGGTGGAACAGGTCCGCCTGACGAATATCATCGCAAACCTGGTGGGCTGGCTGCTCGACCACCGCGCCCTGCGCGAGCATATCCATCAACTCTACATAGCCCGGCAACGCGCCCAACTGCAAGACGACTTCATCGCCACCATCTCACACGAAATCAATACTCCCCTCGGTTTTATCAAAGGCTACACCACATCGCTCCTGCGTTCCGATACCACCTGGGACCCGGAGACCCAGCAGGAGTTCCTGACCATCATCGATGAAGAGACCGACCACTTGATGAGCCTGATCGAGCACATCCTCGATTCCGCCCGGCTGAAGAGCGGCGCCATGTACATGGAATTCCAACCCCTGCGGCTCGATTCACTGATCCGGGATATGACCGAACGGATGCGCACCCGCAAAGAATCGGGAGAGATCGTGCTGGACCTGGAACCTGTCCCCCCCGTCCAGGCCGATACCCTGCGACTGACCCAGGTGCTTGAAAACCTCTTCGAAAACACTCGCAAGTACGCCCCCGGCGCCAAGGTCACCATCAGCCTGGGCAAGTCCAGCAAGACTGCCACCCTGGTCTTTGCCGATAACGGGCCGGGCATTCCACCCGAACACCTGCCCTTCCTGTTCGAGCGTTTCTACCGCGTCCCGGGACAGGTTGGGAAACGCGGCGCCGGGCTGGGACTGTTCATCTGCCGCGAGATCATCCGCGCTCACAACGGACATATTTCCGTCGAGACCGCCCCCGAAAAAGGGACCGCTTTCCGGATAGACTTGCCTTTCGCCAAACGCTAAGGCTCGAAATACGAGGAGGAATCCATGTCAACCAGAATCCTGATCGTAGACGACGAACCTCGCTACCTGCGGTTGATAGAAGCCAACCTCAAGACCGAAGGCTATGAAGTAGTCACCGCCCAGGATGGCGAGGAGGCCATCGAGGTCTTCTCGAACCGGCCTGCCGACCTCATCCTGCTGGATGTTCTCATGCCGCGCCTGGATGGTTTTACCACCTGCCAGCGTATCCGCCAGTTCTCGATGGCGCCGATCATCATCCTGACCGCCAAAGGCGAGGAGCAGGACCGGGTGCATGGCCTGGATGTCGGGGCGGATGACTACCTGGTCAAACCGTTCTCGGTGATGGAACTGCTGGCCCGCGTCCGGGCTGTACTGCGCCGGGCGCAGGTGGCCGAGACCGGGCAGAGCCGCTTCTTCACCCACGGCAGCCTGCGGATCGACCTGGCACGCGCCGAAGTCTGGCGCGGCGAGTCACTCATCTACCTGTCAGCGACCGAATACCGGCTCCTGCTTCAATTCGCCCATAATGTCGGAAAGGTGATCGCAGCCGAGGAACTGCTCTCCAGCGTCTGGGGTCCCGAATACCGGAACGACAAGGAGATCCTGTGGGTCACCATCGCCCGCCTGCGCCAGAAAGTCGAGGAAGATCCTCACGATCCCCAGCATGTGGTCACCCGCTCCGGGCTGGGATACCTCATGCCACCCGACGAAAAAGACTGACTGGTTCGCACCTCTGTCCCAGGCTTCCCTGCCTTGGGCAGGTCTGGAAAGGAAGAACGATTATGACGAACACCGGGACGCACACCATCCTGATCATCGACGCAGACCCATCCAGCCGTTCCTATCTAGCGACTGCGCTCACGAGCAGCCAGTATGATGTTCTCGTGGCTGCATCCGGGCGCGAAGGGCTTGTGCTGGCCTGGCAGAACCTGCCGGCAATCATCGTCGTAGACCCAATCCTGCCCGACATGGGCAGCAGTGAACTGGTGGCAAAACTACGCCATGACCGGCGGACACAGGCAGTACCCTGCATTGCCATCGCCTCCGGTATCCACCAGGAGGCGGTCAACTCCCTGCTGGAAGCCGGATTTACCGAATTCCTGGATAAATCCAGCCAGACGGTAGACCGACTGCTGGCGCTCATCCCACGGATCCTTTCGAACCAGGTCCAGCGGAATGCGGGAGGGATTGTAATCGCATTCCTGAGCGCGAAAGGCGGGACCGGCACTTCCTCCTTGTGCGCCAACCTGGCGAATATCACCGCCGCTCAATCCCCGAACAACAGCCTGGTCGTAGTGGACCTGGTGCTGCCAATCGGGTCCATAGCAGACCTGGCAGGCCAGAGCGCCAGGGAGACCAACCTGGCTGCCGCGACCACCAGGTTGTCCAATACCCCGAATGCATCTTTTATCCAGGATAACCTGCTCAAGGCGCCGCGCTGGAATTTCTGGTTGTTACCAGGCACGCCGGATCCGCAGACAGCCAATACGCTGGAGGTGGCGCGCATCCCCGAACTGTTGGCCGTCCTGAGGGACTCCTTCGATTTCGTCTTTGTCGACCTTGGCCGGTCGCTCTCCCATTTTTCGATGGCCGTACTCACATGCGCTGAAGTTGTCGTACCCATCCTTTCTGCCGATGCGATCACTGCCTCGCATACCCGCACTGTGCTGGATTTCCTGACGAAGCAGGGCGTGGAGGGACAGCGCTTCCATCCGATCCTCAACCGGGCAGTTGGCCTGGAAGGATTGACCCGCAGCCAGGTGGAGGAGAAGATCGGCCGGCCGATCCAGCACACCATTCCATATATGGGCGGGAACTTTACGGTTGCCAACAACCAGTGCGAACCCCTGGCGGGAAAGTTCCCGACAGATGCGGCCACCCTGGCGCTCCAGCAAGCCGCCAGGAATATCGTCGATCTGGGCCGCCAGTTGCGGGAAAAATGAACCGGGCGTTCTCTGCTATAATCATCGCACGGGACCACAACCGAGGATGATCCCATGAGTATCAAAGCCCAGGTTTCCCTCCGCACCCGCAAGTTGGGTGTCCTGATCCGGGATGCCCGGCTGGCGGCGCGCCTGAAAGTATCGGATTGCGCGGCAGCGATCGGAATCAGCGGGGGCGTCTTCCGCGCCTACGAAGAAGGCCGCCGCGCGCCTTCCCTGCCCGAACTGGAGGTCCTGGCATACTTCCTGCACATCCCCATCCAGCGGTTCTGGAGCAAAGACGCCACATCGGACGATGCCCCGCCGACTGTGACGCTCGATCTGCCGGCGCTGGTCGGAATCCGCCAACGTTTGATCGGCGCCTTGCTGCGCCAGGAACGCGAACACGCCGGTTTTTCGATCAAAGTGTTGGCGGAACAGGCCGGTCTGCCCGCCAGCCGGGTGAAATCCTACGAACTGGGTGAACGCCCCATCCCGATCCCGGAACTCGAGGGGCTGCTGGGCATCCTCAATGGGCGGGTTGAAGTTTTCTTCGATGAGACCGGACCGATCGGCCTGTGGATGAAGCAACAAAAAGCAATGCATGATTTCCTGCTACTGCCGCCCGAATTGCAGACCTTCGTCTGTAAACCGGTCAACCGTCCCTACCTGGAACTGGCTCTGACCCTCAGCGGCCTGTCCACCGAGAAGTTGCGCTCGGTTGCAGAAGGCCTGCTGGATATCACCCTCTAGGAGAAGGGCATGGACGACCGACTCAAAGCGCTGATCGAAAAAGCCAATGCCGCCTATAAAGCCGGAAAGTACCGGGATGCCGCCCGGGATTTCGGCTCGGCGGCCGAGGCTTATGCCGGTTCCGGTAGTGACAGCCTGGCAGCGGAGATGAAAAACAACCAGAGCGTCGCCCTGCTGCAGGCCCGCCAGCCGGGTGAGGCGCTCGAGGTTGCCCTGGGTACGGAAAAGGTTTTCGCCAAAACCGGCGACCTCCGCCGGCAGGGCATGGCGCTCGCCAACCAGGCAGCCGCCCTCGATGCCCTGCGCCGGAAGGATGAAGCGCTCGCCCGTTACCGGAGAGCATTGACCGTGTTCGAAAAGGCAGGGGAAAACGAATACGCGGCTGATGTCTGGAAAGCCCTGGCTGCCATCCAGGCCAGCCGCGGGAAAGTGACGGATGCTGTCATTTCGATGCAAACCAGCCTGATGGGAGTGGAACACCCGACCCTCAAGCAGCGCATCCTCAAGAAATTACTGTTCCTGCGTCTATGGCGCTGATCCCCTCTCTGCAGGTCCGCCCGGCCGAACCCGGCGACCAGCGGCAGATAGCCAGCCTGATGAATTTCGAGCCTCATGTCCACCGTCACCTCGACTGGCGCGACCCGCTCGATTGGCTGGGTGAATCCCCTTTCCACATAGCACAGCAGCATGGACACCTGGTCGCCGCCCTGGCCTGTCCGCCAGACCCCCCGGCAGTGGCCTGGCTTCGCCTCTTCACCTGCTCCGACAGCATCCCACTGGAGGGCGCCTGGCAATCGCTCTGGGAGGCGGCCCAGGTATACCTCAAGCGGCGTGGATCATTCACAGCGGCAGCAATTGTGATGAATGGTTGGTTCGGTGAAGTTTTATTCAGGAGCGGATTCTCTACCAGACAGGAGATCGTCATGCTGGCCTGGAATGGGGCTGACGGACGTCCGGCTACGCTTCCGGACGGTTTCCGCATCCGGTCGATGACCCCGGCGGATCTACCAAGCGTGGCGCGCATGGACCTGACCTCTTTCGCCCCCCTATGGCATAACTCCATCTCGGCGTTGAAACATGCCTACACTTTGGCAGCCATCGCCACTGTCGCCGAAAATGAGGACAACCTCCTGGGTTACCAATTCAGCACCACGAATTCCTCAGGGGGCCACCTCGCCCGGCTTGCTGTGCGGCCCGAAGCCCAGGGTCGGAACATCGGCTCAGCCTTGGGGATGGACCTGCTGGGCCGCTTCCGGCAACGCGGCATCCGGCGAGTCACAGTCAACACCCAGAGCGACAACGCCATTTCACTCCGTCTGTACCGTAAAATAGGTTTCCAGCCGACTGGTGAGCATTTTCCGGTCTATTCTTATCAGGTCGAATAGATACCTGGGCGAACAAGTTGGAGTAGAATCACTCCAGCGGGGGCGCCAGGTCGACTGTGCTAGTGCATAATCAAGAGACATTTTCGGGAATAACGAGATGATCAAGGTGCTGGCACTTGAAAGCGGCGCAAATCCTGTCAGCCAAGTCCTGTCTGGAAAGGGTTGCAACGGGTTCCACGATGCGCCGTTTGCCATGCACCCATTTCGGCTCAATCGGATTGAGCCAGGGACTCTTCACTGGCAGGGAACGGATCAGGAGTCGCACTCCAGTCCCGGAGCGTTTGACAGTACGGTTGTGTTCACGAACCCAGGCTTGCACGATCTGGCTGACATGCCAACTGGCATTATCCCAGATCATGACCAACACAGAATGACCCAGTTGCTCGACTTCCTGGCAGGCCCATTCGAGGAATTGGATGGTGATCGCACTCACGGGTCGGCCATCCACGAAACGCAAGAGCATTTTCTCCATGGCGATTTCCTCGCTTGCCATCCAGCGCAGCAGCATGCCATAACAGGCCAGGGCTTTGGGGTCGGGGTCGTCCTTCTGCTTCGTCTGTTCCACCAGGCGCAGAGGTTGCTGCTCTTCGCTCCAACTCGACATGTTCGGTTGAGAGAACCGGCTCCACCAGGTTTCGTCCTGGAAGCCCCAGCACCAACCATGCTTCTGAGCCAGGGAGATCAGGCGATCCCGAGACTTTTTTTGCGCTCGTATTCCGGATCCGGGCTGGTGATCCAGTGCTTGGCCCGTTTCCAGGAAACCTTCAAGCGCTTCAACGCCAGACGAATACAGTCATCACTTATCAAGCGCGGCGTGATCCCTTCCGAAAAACTCACTTCCGCTGCCAGTGCCAATGTCCACACACTGGTCCCTTTCCCGAAATCTCGCGGACTGCGGTGCAACAGCCCCTTCAGTTGCTCCAGACGCTCTTCCGTGAAGATCGTTCGCATCTTCTTCGGACGACGCGAGCCCATCGCCAATGCCTTCAGCCCACGCTCGTTGAACGCCACGATCACATTGCGTACCGTCTGGTCGTTGCAACCGATGAATTCGGCAATACGCGGCGCTCTTTCTCCACGCGAACTCGCTAAGATAATCTGGCTCCGTTTCGCCACGAAGGGGTCTTTCGAGCGCAAGCTGGCTTCCAACTTCTGTCGTTCATCTTCCATTAGTGAGCGTACAAATATCGGTTTCCTCATGCCGCCTACTATACCACTTCCCCCAATATCCATCTCGGAGTTACACTAG
>VGNO01000123.1 GCA_016865985.1 Chloroflexota bacterium
GCTATGTCCGCTCGCAGACGTTGGAAGATTTCGCCGCCATAGGATTGTTGCTCAAATCCTTCTATGTCGGCAACCTCAAACCGTCGGAAAAATCTGCCGAAGAACTGCGTGCGATGGGTATGCTCGACATGGCCACCTACACCCAGTTGCAGGCCGCCGACGCCATGCGCGATGCGGCGCAGAATCCCAGCGGCGGCGCGGGCCTGACGGCCGGCATCGGCGCCGGGATCGGGATCGGCAACCTGATGGGCCAGGCGCTGCAGGGCGGCATCCAATCCGGCCAGCAACCGCAGGGCGGCGCCCCGGCAGCCAACGGCGCCATGCCGGATGTGATGACCCCGGGTGAAGCCGCTGGCTTCCTCAAAGTTTCTGAAGAGGATGTCCTGGCAGCCATCAAAGACGGCAGCCTGAAAGCAAAGAAACTCGGCAACGCCTACCGCATCAGCAAGGAGTCTTTGCAGGAATTCCTGAAGGGCTGATCCAAACGTGTTGAAACGAAAAGAGTCCGGACGACCGGGCTCTTTTTATTTTTCTGCCAATTTGGTAGTCTCCCTATCGAGAGCAGATCGCTATTTCTTGTTTCTCACGTTCTACTGTACTTCAGCAATTACATCAACGACCGAATCCAGGATATCTCCCGCCAGGACCGATGCCGCGCTGCCCATTGCGTCCATGGCTGACAGGCCGGCGCGGGCATGGATCCAGGCCCCGGCGCGGGCAGCATCGTATGCCTCCACACCCTGGGCGCGCAGGCCGGCGATCAGGCCGGCCAGCACATCACCGCTCCCGGCGCGCGCCAGGGCCGGCGTGGCAACCGGGACGGTGGTCGTACGGCCATCCGGCGCCGCAATCACCGTAAATGCTCCTTTCAAGACTACAACGTGCCCCCACTCTTCCGCATAATGGCTGGCAACCTTGCGCCGCTCCTTCTGGATCACTTCGATCTTCAAACCGCTCAAAACTGCCATCTCGCCCGGATGCGGCGTGAGAACCGCCATGGCGGGCACCTGCCGGTGCCAATTGGGGATCTTTGCCAGGTGCTTGAGGGCATCGGCGTCCAGAACAAGCGGTGGCAATTCACCGGAAGTGGTATCTTTATCCGCGCCGCCAGTTTGAACGAATCCCATCCGTCCCGATGCTTTTTTCGATTGGTGGCGCCGAGCCAGGATGCCTTCCAGGAACTCCCCGGTGGTTTCCTCCATTCCTAGTCCCGGGCCAACCAGGAGCGCGGTCGCCTTCCCCAGATAGGCGAGTAGCACTTCTGCCGCTTCGCGGGCGATGACGCCGGTCTGGTGGGGCAGCAGGATCCAGGTGGCTTCGGGGAATTGCCCGGCAAGGGCTGCATGCAACGGCTCCGGGACGGCCAGGGTCACAAGCCCGGCGCCTACCCGGTAAGCCGCCTCCCCTGCCAGGTATGCCGCCCCGGTGAAGTTCACCGAGCCGGCGGCCACCAACGCTGTCCCGAATGTACCTTTATGGGCATCGAGCGGGCGCGCCGGCAGAATGGCTCTCACAATCGCTGCATCTGCCACTTCGTGGCGGAGAGCCTGCCATGAACGAAGTTCGTCGATGGGACCGATCCCAACCATGTCCAGTTCGCCGGTTAATCGGCACGCAGGGAATTTCAACAGCCCCTGCTTGACAGCCGCCATCGTGAACGTCCTGTCAGCCGGCAGGCAGGCTTCGGCCGCTTCGCCCGAATCGCAGTCTACGCCTGATGGACAATCCACGGCGACGACCAGGGGCGGCCATTCCATTTTATCGATTACGGAACGGGCAGTTTCCAATATCAGACGAGACTCGTCTTTCAAAGGCAGGCGGAGACCGGTTCCCAGCAGCCCATCCAGTAGAACATCCGCCGATTCAACGAATGCTTTCAACTGTGAATATCCCACATCGCTCCCTGCCTGGAACACATCCCCTCCGGCCTCCTTGAACCGAGTCACCAGCGGGTCGCTGGCCGGGTCGCGTGCGACGATGCAGGCGCGCGTCTCCCAGCCGTTGGCCGCCAGGACGCTCAGGGCAACAAGCGCATCCCCACCATTATTTCCAGGCCCGACCAGCGCCAGGATCTCAGGCTCTTCCACCTGACCATAAGCCGTTCCCTGGATGGCTTTTGCCAATCCCTGCCCGGCGTTCTCCATCATCTTTGCATACGTAAGTCCCCCCGAATCTGCCTCCTGCTCGATCGCTCGCATCTCGGCGACAGTCACCAGTTTCATGAGTTCATCCTCCAGATATCATCGCGCATCCCTCCAAGACCTAGTTCGTTCATCTTCTCCGGAAGCGGTTTTCCAGTAGACGGATCCCAGCCGCGCGCCTCGTAATAGGCTTCGAGCATGGCCGCCAGGTCAGGGACATGGCCTGCCGTCCCGCCATCCGGGAGGGGTTGGAGGAGCGCTTTTGGCAGGGTATCGTTCTGCCGGGTCAAGCCCAGGCGGTGGTTGATAATACGTTTTAGGTTCCACCCACGCTCACCACAATGCATCATATCGTCCACCGACCAATCGAGACCGCAGGCGGAATTGATCAACCCCGCACAAACTTCTGACGAAATATTGGAAAACAGGCACATGACCAGCGCATTGTTCAGTGTCCGCCAGTCCTGGTGTCGTGCAACATTGGCAGACTTCTCGGCCCCCGCAAAGCGGTCGAAATATCCGAGCCCGAAACTTGCCTCCGCCTGGCCCCAATCCACGAAGAAATAATCGGACTGATTATGACAGGCGCCGCGCGGCGAGGTGGCATACACCAGCGCCATGCCGGTCACGGCCCGGGGGTCATGGTTGGGGACTTCCATGCCGTTGACCTGGATGGCTTCTTCCTCCGCACCGAAATGGCGAGCAAGTAACAATGATCCTTCAGCGATGAGAGAGCCGAATGCTTCGCGCCGAGCCGTCAGGTGGAGCAACCAGCTGACGGTCTCCCCATCGCCCCACTTCAGTTCCATGCCCCCGGTATCCATCCTGTCGATCACCCCGCGTTCGAAAAGATGGAACGCCAGGGCAATCGTGCTGCTGCAACTGATGGTATCCATACCGTATCGGTCACAGGTCTCCGCCAGGCGGCATATGGTTTCGAGGTCATCGATCCCCAGATTTGGTCCCAGGCCGGCAACAGTCTCATACTCCGGTCCTTTTCTCTTTCTCGGATCGCCCCCGTATTTCACCACCCGCCCACATGCGATGACGCACCCGTGGCAGGCGCTGTAGCCCGCCAGGATGGTTTCGGACATTGCCGCCCCCGAGATACGCTCAGGGCTCTCGAAAATGCCCTTATGGTAGAAGTTCTTCGGCATACTCCCCAGGTATTCAGAATATTCCGCAACACCGGCCGTGCCAAGCTCGTGCAGTACCCGCGCCACATTATCTGATTTCAATGATTTATTTGCTTCCGACCGCAGGGAGGCGTATCCCTGCGGGTGCGCCAGGGGTATATCGCCCCGGCCGCGTACCGCGATGGCTTTCAAGTTCTTGCTGCCCATCACTGCTCCTAGACCGGTGCGGCCAGCCAGGCGGCCGTGATCGCAGAGTATGGATGCAAAGCGGACGCGGTTCTCTCCCGCCAGGCCGATCCCGAGCACGCGCGCCGCAGGGTCGTTCACTTCCTCCCGGATGGTCCCCTGGAGTTTTGAAGTATCCTGGCCCCAGACATGACTGGCATCCCTGATTTCCAGTCTTCTATCACGCAGCCAGAGATAGACTGGTTTCTCGGCCCGTCCTGTGACCCAGATCCCATCGAAACCAGCCTTACGCAACTCGGGTCCCCAAAAACCCCCGCAATTGGACTCCGCCCAGCGCCCCGAGAGGGGACCGAGACCGGTCACAACGAAGCGCCCTACTGCCGGGCCGGTGGTCCCTGTCAGGGGTCCCGTAAGGAACAACAAAGGGGCAGCCGGTGAGAAGTGGTCCATCTCGGGTGAAATGAATTCATACAATATCCGGGCTGCCAATGATGCCCCTCCAAGAAAATCGCGCTCCCAGTCTTTGGGCACGCGATATTCGTCTGATTCCCCAGTAGACAAATCTACTTTAAGTATGGATTGCATGCATAATCCTTGGCCGTCTCCGGTATAATGGAACCCGTGTGATTTTACCACTTGATTTAATCCACGAGTTCGTCTATTCTATAGTCACGCTCATTGGAAAGGAGGTGACTTCATCGCCCCATCAACAACCAACTTCCACCAAGTTCGAATTCCACGATCATGATAAGAGGAGAATAATGATGAAACAACTGCTTTCGTTTGTGGGCCTCGCCATCGTCCTGGCCCTTGTCCTCGCCGCCTGTGGAGGCGGACAGGCGCCGGCAGAAGATCTCCTGGCCGATATCGAGGCGCGTGGCTATATCATCTCGGCCACCGACCCGAACTACGAGCCACAGTCCTTCCTCAACACGGAGGGCGAACGGCCGGCGGACACCCTATGCCCCGAGGATACCCTCACTGAAGCCGAAATGCAGGGCTTCGATGTCGATGTCGCCAAGGAGATCGCCACCCGACTGGGCGTCGAGATCTGCTTTGCCACGCCGGATTGGGACATCGTAACTGCTGGTGGTTGGGCAGACAAATGGGACTTCCATGTTGGGTCCATGACCGCCAAGCCGCCGCGGCCAGATGTCCTGTTCTTTACGAACGCCTATTACGCCCCGACCGCAGTGATCGCGGTTGGCGTCGATTCCACTTATGAATCGATCGACGATCTGGCCAATACCGCCCTCTGCGTTGGGACAGCCACCACATATGAAGACTGGCTCAATGGCATCCTCGAACTCGCGGCGGAGGATATCTATGCCCAGCCGCCAGCCGGCGTGACGGTCGTCTCGTTACCAACCGACCAGGAATGCGCCCAGGCCCTGGCCGCTGGTCGCACCGACTTCGTGGGATATGTGACATCAAAGACGGTCGTCGATGCCAATATCGCAGCCGGGATGCCAGTGAGGATCCTGGGGGAACCGGTCTTCATGGAGAAGAACCGGGTCGCATTCGACAAGGCATCCGCCTTCGACAATACGAGCCTGATCGAAGCCATCGACCTGATCGTGCTGGATATGCACGCCGATGGGACCCTCTCCCAGTTATCCATTGAATGGCTGGGCGCTGACCTGACCCAGGGTATCCTCGACGAGTAATCTCAGATAACTTCCGGCAGTGTGTATCCCTGCCTGCTGGTACCATCGCTAACCAGGATGATGGCTGGCCTCGGAATTCTGGACAGCCATCATCCTGCACAATCGTCATCGGTTCGCCCCACATGATCGGATGGTTCCATGGGCATCCTGAATATGCATAGGAAAGAAATACCTAAGAAATCCCAGGCCGACCTGCTTTTCGAAGCCCAGGTGCGCGTCAAACGCCGTTTCATGGTTCAAGTCGGCCTCTCATGGGTGATTTTCCTGTCTTTCATCATCTTTCTCTTCAGCGGGACGACCTTCACCATCGGAACACGCACATTTTCGACCATCGCTCTGGACACAGAGTTCATAAGGGACAACTTGCGTTTCATTGCGGAAGGCGCAGGCCAGACGATATACGTGTCCGTCCTATCCATCTGCCTGGCGACCATCCTTGCCTTGCTCGCTGCTCTTGGACGGTTGTCCAAGGTCCCACCGGTCTATGCCCTGTCGACATTCTATGTATCATTGATCCGGGGGACACCCCTCTATCTGCAAGTCTTCTTCTTCTTCCTGGCGTTACCGCAATTAGGGATCGTACTTTCGGGACTATGGGCGGGTGTGCTGGCCCTGGGACTGAACTATGGCGCCTACATGAGCGAGATCTTCCGCGCCGGTCTCAGTTCAGTCGGCAAGGGTCAGCGCGAGGCGGCCATGGCATTGGGGATGACTCCCCGCCAGATGATGGGACGGATCGTCATTCCCCAAGCGCTGCGGTTCGCCATCCCCCCGACAGGCAATGAATTCATCGCCATGTTGAAGGATTCAGCCCTGGTCTCGGCAACCGGCTTCGTACACGAGTTGATGTGGCGCGCCACAAAGGTCGGGCGGGCCCAGTTCAACAACCTCGAAGCCTTGATCATTGCCGCCATCTTCTACTGGGTTATGACCCTGGTCTTCTCCGCCCTGCAAAACCGGCTGGAAACACGCCTATCTAAAGGAGATCGATAACATGTCTGCCATCGTCCGAATCTCCAACCTCGATAAATACTTTGGCCGGTTGCATGTTCTAACTGATATCAACCTGGAAGTCGTCCCGCAGGAAGTTGTCTGCATCATCGGTCGCAGCGGTTCCGGCAAGAGCACCCTCCTACGCTGCATCAACTTCCTGGAAGAGCCATCGGCGGGTGAAATCGAAGTGGATGGATTGAAGGTCTCCGCCAGCATCCGCGGCAAAGCCCGGCGGAACGCAATCCGCGATATCCGCCTGCGGACGGGGATGGTCTTCCAGGAATTCAACCTCTTCCCACACATGTCGGTCCTTGACAACATCATGGAGGGACCCATCACCGTCAAGGGCATGGATAGGGGGCGCGCAAGACAGATTGCTGAGATGAACCTGGAGCGGGTTGGATTATTGAACAAGCGGACCGAATTCCCCAACTGCTTATCGGGTGGTCAGAAACAGAGGGTGGCAATCGCCCGCGCCCTGGCAATGGAACCGAAAGTGATGCTATTCGACGAACCGACCTCCGCCCTCGACCCCGAGTTGATCGGTGAAGTGCTGGAGGTCATGCGCAAACTGGCGCACGAAGGAACAACCATGCTGTTGGTGACCCACGAGATGGGGTTTGCCAAAGATGTCGCAGACCGGGTGGTGGTGTTGCACGAAGGGATTGTCATCGAACAAGCCTCGCCGGCAGAGATCTTCAGCAATCCGCGTGACCCACAGACCAGGGCTTTGATAGACCGCTACCGCGTAGGACAAGCCAGCCAGCAGGCTTAAAGAAAGCAGGGTTCAGGAAACTTGAACCCTGCTTTTTCATCATTCCTCGTTACTTCATACCACTTCGGTCGTCACTTCCCTGGCGCAACGGACGAAATCGAGCACAGTCGGTACACTACGCATCATCACCGCCATGCTTCCCTGCACCTGCAATTTCCTGGTCATCATGGCTTGTAATGGGTCCAACTTGCCGAGAAGAACCTGGGTAAAATTCCCATAGGGGGCTTTCATGACGAAAGCCGGTTTTCTATCTCCAATCTCATTCCAGATGGCTGTGCTCCTACATTTTCCATGCCAGAGGTCCAGGTAGAAGATGATCGGCTCTTTGAGTCTTTCATCTGCTTCGATCTGGAAACAGAGGTCGCCTTCCCATTTCTGGGCGATCGCGGCGTAGCGTGGGTCTGAATTCAATTTCAATTCGAGGGCTTTCAGCCATTCGGCTGACGGAAAAATCACAGACATGCCGGCCTCCTTGGAGAGTAACAGGTATTATAAAGCAAAACAATACGCACCGGGTTATTATAGCAACCTGCGTGTCTGCTGCGCGTAAGTCGAATCCGGGAGAACACCGATGCCCACAGGTTGTTGGAAATTTTGAAACCGCCATTCTTCGAGGGCGACGAGAGCGCCACGCAGGCTGCGCGCCTGCTCCATAATTCACTCCTTGCGCTCCTGCTCCTGACCTTTGGCGTTGGTGTGATCGTTACGGTCTGGAGTCCCCCCTGGGCGGGTTCGCCCGGGGTTTACCTGGCTTACCTGGCCGGTTGGACTGTGGGGATAGTACTCGTACGACGCCGCATGTTTCGGCTGGTGGCTGTCGCTATTCCTACCGTCCTATGGCTGGTCACGACATACATAATCCTTACCAGCGGGGGTATTCAGAGCCCATTCGTCGTCGGTTACATCACATTGATCTAATACACCGGCCTGCTACTGGACCGTTTTTCCGGACTCTATTATGCTCTCGATTGCACTGCAGCCGGGATTGCGATGGTAATCTTCCAGGCCGAACTGGCAACCATATTTCCATCCTCCAGTGTCAGCCCGGTGGCACACCTGGCGGTCATTATCGCGAATTTCGTCGCCTCCGGCGCCTTGCTTCTCTGGATCAACTTCTCCGTCCGCGCATCTCATAAACAGGCACAGGCCGAATTGGAAGAACGCCGCCGTACCGAAAATATCCTGCGCACCAGCGCAGAAACGATCCGTGCATAACTGGATGCCCTGCCGGACGCCTTGTTCAAATTCAACCAGGATGGAACGATCCTGGACTACATCCCTGCGGAAGGCTTCGATACCTTCGTCTCATCGAAGGAATTCCTGAGCAGGAAAATCACCGACATCCTGCCAATGGATGTCGCAGCGAAAGCGCTCGATAAAATCCAGGCAGCGATTACCAGCAAGGGCATCCAGACATTCGAATATTCCCTGCCCATGCCTACCGGTTCGGTTCATTACGAGGCTCGAATGGTGATTACCGATGACGGGAATGTCTTCGCCGTTGTGCGGAATGTCAGCGAACGAGTACGAGCGGAAACCGAGCGCGGCCAATTACTGGGAACTCTCGAACGCCGGAATACCCAGTTGCGGGCCGCTGCAGAGATATCAAAATCATGTAATAGCATCCTCGACCCGGCCCTGTTGATCAAACACGCTGTGGACTTAATCCTGCAAGGGTTCGACCTGTATTATGTAGGGATGTTCCTGGTCGACGAAAAATCCGGAAAGGCCATCCTGCGCGCCGGGACCGGCAGGGCTGGCGAGCAGATGCTCGCCGAAGGACACTCGCTGGACCTCGATGAACTTTCCATGGTCGGCTGGAGCATTGTCCATGCTGCGCCTCGCATCGCCCAGCAGGCCGAC
>VGNO01000124.1 GCA_016865985.1 Chloroflexota bacterium
AGCAGGAGACGGCGGACCTCGATTACATGGTGGTCGCCATATAATGCCGGAACCTCAAAAGATTTTTTCTTCATCGACACCTCCTGTGATTTCGTTCCCTGCCTGGCGATGCAGTGCAACGGGCTGCGACGACGGGATCCGATTTCTTCTTCCAACCTACCGAGCGGTAGGTTGTTGTCCGTATTGTAGCATTGCACTTCATTAAGGAATTAGTGAGTTATGTCAGTACATATCCGGATGAATGTCCGCCGGAAGGAAGCACGCAATTTTCGCCCGGCTGACTGTATAATGGGCGCATGAAAGCCAGGTTACCCGGATCGACCGCCCCCATCCTCCTGCTGCTGCTCGGACTGGCTGGCCCATTGCAGCAAATCCCGCCAGTTCCATTCCTCCCTGGAACCATATCGTTCGGATCGCAGGTCGTGGATAAGCGCCAGGCTGCAACCCCGACTGCAACTTCCACGCCGGGATGGTTTCCCACCACCCCAACTGCAACTGTGGCAGTCGCCACCGCCCGCGAGGACGGGGCCATCATCCACATCGTCCAGCCTGGGGAGACGCTATGGACGATCGCCCTGGCTTACGGCGTAACCGAGGCCGACATCCAGCGCTTCAACAATCTTGGTCAATACATCTACCCCGGCGACAAACTCTTCATCCGACCGGCCTACACCCCCACTCCCACCCAGCCGACGCCCACCCAGACGGCGCGCCCATCGTCAACCCCCTGGCCGACTTCCACACCCACCCCCACCCGTACACCGCTGCCAGCCACACCTATCCCTGCGGCCGGCCTCTCCCCAGTCGGGGGAGCCGCAATTGTGGCGATCATCGTCCTGGCCGCCCTGGGACTGGCCGCCCTGGCCGCGCGCGCCGGGCGGAGACCGCACCGGTCAGGCTGAATCTGCATCTCCCTCGAAATTCGAATGAGTATCCCCGAAAGGTAGACAATTTTGCCACCCGAAAATATCCTTGAAACCGAACAAACCGGACATCTCCTATTGGTATTGAAAACCCGCTTCGAGAAAAACAAAGACCGTCACCCGGGTATCGATTGGTCAAAAGTACAGGCGCTGCTGGAGGCCAACACTGGCAAACTCTGGTCGTTGAACGAAATGGAGCGGACCGGCGGTGAACCGGATGTTGTCGGTCGCGATGATGAGTCAGGCGAATACATCTTCTACGATTGTTCGGCGGAGAGTCCTGCTGGCCGCAGGAGCATTTGCTACGACCGGGAAGCGCTCGAGTCCCGGAAGGAACACAAGCCGGCAGACAGCGCCGTGGGGATGGCAGCCGCCATGGGGATCGACCTGCTGACCGAGGAGGAATATCGAGGACTGCAGAAACTGGGAAAATTCGATACGAAAACGTCTTCCTGGGTGAAAACTCCGGCCGGGATCCGGAAACTCGGCGGCGCGCTCTTCTGCGACCGGCGGTATGACCATGTGTTCACCTACCACAACGGCGCCGAGTCCTATTACGCCGCCCGGGCGTTCCGCGGCTCGCTGAGAGTCTGAAGCAGTGCGGCAGAACGAAAAATACAGGCTGGAATAAATTCCCCGGAGGGTGATAACTCCGGGGAATTTGCTTATTTGGCCTTGCCCTGGTTGGCGACCGCCTCCGCCGCCTTGCGGACGGTTTCATCGTCTGCCAGGTAGTAGTGCGTGACAGGCTTCAGGTCCGGGGTGAGTTCGTAGACCAGCGGAATCCCGGTCGGGATGTTGAGTTCGGTGATCTCCTCCTCCGAGATATTGTCCAGGTACTTGACCATCGCCCGCAGGCTGTTGCCGTGCGCCGCCACGAGCAGTCGCTGGCCGGATAGGATGGCAGGCGCCAGCGCCTGGCGCCAGTACGGCAGGACGCGCTCGAGGGTGATCTTGAGCGACTCGGTCGCCGGTAACTGGCCTTTCTCCAGCCCGGCATAGCGCCGGTCGAAACGGGGGTGGCGCTCGTCGGCCCATTCCAACCCGGGCGGGGGGATATCGTAACTACGCCGCCAGATCTTTACCTGGTCTTCGCCGAATTTGGCGGCCGTTTCAGCCTTATTCAGCCCCTGGAGGGCGCCGTAGTGGCGTTCGTTCAATTGCCAGGCCCGCACCACTGGCAGCCATTCCAGGTCCATCTCTTCCATGACCAGCCATAGGGTTTTTATGGCGCGTTTCAGAACCGAAGTGTAGGCTGCATCGAACGTCCAGCCTTTTTCCAGCAGCATCCTGCCGGCGGCACGCGCTTCCGCCCGGCCTTGCTCGGTCAGGTCGACATCCGTCCAGCCGGTAAAGCGGTTCTCGAGATTCCAGGCGCTCTGTCCGTGGCGGAGCAATACAAGGGAAAATTGGCCTTTCATAGATTCTCCTGCCTGTAAAAAAGATGGACAGGACTACCCGGCGATCCCGACCGGGCAACCTGTCCAGGTTCGTTCCAGTTCATTTAGCGGATGGCCATTTCCGAGGACGGGTCGAACAAATGGAAATTGTCCATATTGAAAGCCACCTGAGCCTGGTCTCCGATCCGGAAATTCGTGCGGGGATCTACCCGCGCCACGAAGATGTTCTCGCCGTTCACCAGGTAGAGGAAGATCTCGTTGCCCATCAACTCGGTCACATCCACCTTGACCGCCACATTCTCGGCATGGATGCCAGGTGGGACGAACTGCGGGTTATAGACATCCTCCGGGCGCAGGCCGAAGACCACCGGTTTATCCACGTATGACTGGATCGGTTTCGCCCGTTCGGCCGGGACGGTGACGGCGAAGCCGCCGGTATCGATCACCAGTTTCGATCCGGACTTGCGCAAATGGCCTTTGAAGAAGTTCATCGCCGGCGAGCCGATGAAACCAGCCACGAACATATTCGCCGGGCGGTCGTAAAGGGATTGCGGCGTATCCAACTGCTGGAGTTTGCCCTTGTTGATGACCGCAATGCGGGTGGCCATGGTCATGGCTTCCATTTGGTCGTGGGTGACGTAGATGAAGGTGGTCTTCAAGCGGTGGTGCAGTTTGCTGATCTCAGCCCGCATCGCCACCCGCAACTTGGCGTCCAGGTTCGAGAGCGGCTCGTCGAACAGGAAGACTTTCGGCTCGCGCACGATGGCGCGCCCGACCGCCACCCGCTGGCGTTGGCCGCCGGATAACTGGCGCGGTTTCCGGTCCAGGAATTCGGCGATGCCCAGGATTTCGGCTGCCTCGTTCACCCGGCGCTTGATCTCATCCTTCGGGGTCTTGCGGAGTTTCAGGCCAAAGGCCAGGTTGTCGTAGACCGAAAGATGCGGGTAAAGTGCGTAGGACTGGAAAACCATGGCAATATCACGGTCCTTGGGAGCGACATCGTTGACGATCCGCTCATTGATCTTGATCGTACCGCTGGTGATCTCTTCGAGACCGGCCAGCAGGCGCAGGGCGGTGGTCTTGCCGCAACCGGAAGGGCCGACGAAGACCAGGAACTCCTTGTCGTCGATCGTGAAGTCCAGGTCGTTGACCGCTAAAACCTTGCCGAACGCCTTGGTGACGTGGTCGTACGTTACACTAGCCATTTGGATGATCCTCCATTCTGGATGAGTATAGTGGCTCAATTATAAACCCGTTTGCCACACAAGGTTGAGTTGGATGCAACCGGGAGTGTCCAAAACGATGGGCTTTCTTTCTGACCGCAGAGAGCGCGGAATTCGCAGAGAAAAAAGGGCTTCTCTTTGCTTTCTGCGTACTCTGCGGTGAAAAGCCCGAGGAAGCCCACTAAATTAGACACTCCCGGCAACCCTTGTTCTTTTGGAGCGGAAATCATACAATCGAGCCATGCCCACCGACGATGTCACCCCCGTCCGCCAGCAATACCTGGAGACCAAGCGCCAGTACCCCGACGCCATCCTCTTCTTCCGCCTCGGCGATTTCTACGAGACCTTCGACGAGGACGCCGAGACCGTCGCGCGCGAACTCGACATCGTTCTCACCTCGCGCCCGGTCGGCAAGGGCCAGCGCGCCCCGCTGGCAGGCATCCCCTACCACGCGGTCGAAAACTACCTCGCCCGGCTGATCGAAAAAGGCTACCACGTCGCCATCGCCGAGCAGATGGGCGAACAGCCGGTCAAGGGCATCTTCCCGCGCAAGGTCATCCGCGTGGTCACGCCGGGGACGATCGTCGAACCGGGACTCCTGCCCGGCGACGCCAACAACTACCTTGCGGCAGTTGTTTTAGATAGTTCGTCCGGCAGTTCAACTGCCGGACAGCTAAGGGCCGGCATCGCCTATGCCGACATCACCACCGGGGAGTTCGCCGTCACCGAACTCGATGCGGGCGCGGACCTGAATCCTGTCCGCGCCGAACTGACGCGCCTGCGCCCCGCCGAAACCATCCACCCCGACAATCTCATCATCCCGAACGGCGTCCCCGGCCAGTTGACCGGCTGGCCCGCCTGGCGTTTCGAGCCGGGCAAGTGCCGCGAGACGCTCCTGGCCCACTTCCAGGCCGCCGCGCTGGATGGCTTCGGCCTGGCCGACAAGCCGCTCGCCGTCCGCGCCGCGGGAGCGGTGCTGCAATACCTGAAAGAGACCGAACCCGCCGCCCTCGGCCTGCTGACCGGGCTGCGCGTTTACACTTTGGGCGAGTTCATGGCGCTCGACGCCTCCACCCGCCGCAACCTCGAACTGACCGAGACCCTGCGCGGCGAGACGAAGAATTCCCTGCTCGGCGTCCTCGACCAGACCGTCACCCCGATGGGCAAACGGCTCATGCGTCAGTGGGTCAGCCAGCCGCTGCTGGACGCGGCCCGCATCCGCCTGCGGCAGGAGGGCGTAAAAGTCTTCTTCGACCGTTCGATGCTGCGCGCCGAGATCCGCTCCGCATTGAAGCCGCTCGGCGACCTGGAACGCATGACCGGCCGCGTCCTTTCCGGCCACGCCCAGCCGCGGGATTTGGTAGCCATGCGAGAAACGTTGGCGAGGCTGCCGATTGTTCGAGGAATATTCGACAAAGCAGGAGACAAGGGGGTAGGAGATAGGATGATAGGAGACACCCCTAACCCCTATCCCCTATCCCCTAACTTCAGCCTTTGCGAGGAAGAACTTTCCACCCTTCAATCCGCCATCGCCGACGACCCACCGCAGACGCTGCAAAACACCGGCATCGTCCGCCCTGGATTCTCTGCCGAGTTGGATGGGGTGATCGAGGCCTCCCGTCACGCCCGCGAGTGGATCAACAATCTGGAGCCGGCCGAGCGCCAGCGCACCGGCATCAAGACGCTGAAGGTCGGTTACAACAAAGTCTTCGGCTACTACATCGAGATTTCGCAGGGACAGGCCGCCAACGCGCCGAAGGATTACATCCGCAAGCAGACGCTGGTCAACGCCGAGCGGTTCATCACGCCGGAGATGAAAGAGTACGAGACGCTGGTGCTGAACGCCGAGGAACACATCCGCGAGATCGAACTGCGCCTGTTCAAGGAAATCTGCGCGACGCTGGCGAAATCGGCCGCCCGGCTGCTGGACTCCGCGCGTGCGCTGGCCGAACTGGACGTGCTGGCGTCGCTGGCGGAGGCGGCCGCGCTGGGCGGCTACACCCGGCCCGAGGTCCGGGAGGACGCGGCGCTCGACATCCGCGAAGGCCGGCATCCGGTCGTCGAGCAGAGTCTCAAGTCCGAGCGGTTCGTCCCCAACGACATCACCTTCGAGAAGGGCGAGGTGGTGCGGGTCATCACCGGGCCGAACATGAGCGGGAAATGCGTCAACGGCGAAACTTTGGCGCTAACCGGAAGCGGACTGATGCCCATTGTGTCACTCATGCCAGCCGGCGCGCCTCGTGGTCAATTCAGCCCCCTGCATGTCACAGTTCGAGGACAAGAAGAACAGACCGAGGCCACCCTTTTCTATAATGGCGGGGTACAGCGCACTCTGCGGGTGCGTACCCGACTCGGTTTTGAATTCGAGGGAACCCCAGAACACCGCATATGGCTCCGCCTTCCCGATGAAACGGAAGGTTGGCGTTCATTGGAGGAAATTCGCCCTGGCGATATAACAGCTATATTGCCAGGAACAAACCTTTGGGGAAAAACAACAGAAATCAAGTTCTCCCGCCCTGCCGCTCATGGTTCCCAGAAATCCTATTCCCTGCCTGACCGCTTACTGCCCGACCTTGCCTACATCATGGGGCTGCTTGTTGGCGATGGAACCCTGACATATACGAACTATATCACCCTATCGACAGGCGACGCATTCATCGAACAGGAATTCCGACGCATCGCTTTGAAACTATTCGGGTATCACACCCAGTTAAAAACCAATGGGAAAGACATTACTATCAGTAGCAAAGAAATTCGCCTGTTCTTCGAGCATCTTGGACTTGGATACGAAAAGGCGGCTGGCAAACAAGTACCATCTTCCATTCTGGCTGCCCCTGCAGAAATAGTGGTTGCCTTTCTACAGGGCTTATTCGACAGCGATGGGACGGCAGACAAGAAGTATGGAAATGTAACCTTCACTTCGGCATCCCGAACACTTGCCCGTCAGGTTCACATGCTTCTACTTAACTTGGGAATAATTTCCTCGTTGCGAGTCAAGAGAACCAAATCCCTGCCATGTCACCAGGTGGATATCTCCGGGGAAAATGCGATCCACTTTCACGAGAAGATCGGCTTCCGGCTTCCGCGTAAACGCGAACGATCCAAATTCGCGTCTGACAAACGTATGCCAAACATCGGCGGAATTCCCCATCTTTTCAGAACCTTAAAAACCATTCAGGCCCGCATTGTTGCCCGTAAAGACAAGCCGGAAGCATTAAAACACAACAAGCGCATCAACAGCATATTCTATACATACATTCCTACCAACCGAAGACTGTCTTACGCGAAACTCGCCGAACTGAGCGCCTATTGCCATCGGAATGGTGTGGATGCGCGCGAGATCGACTCTGTTCTCAAAAACCGATTTTTCTACGATACGGTCGAGAGCGTGGAGGAGGGCAAGTGCCATGTATATGATTTGAGCGTGCCTGACGGCAATGCGTACGTGGCAAACGGTTTCCTTAGCCACAACTCCACCTACCTGCGGCAGGCGGCGCTGATCGCGCTGATGGCGCAGATCGGGTCGTTCGTCCCGGCGGCGTCGGCGGTCATCGGGCTGGTGGACCGCATCTTCACCCGCATCGGCGCGCAGGACGAGATCCACGCCGGGCAGTCCACGTTCATGGTCGAGATGATCGAGGCGGCCAACATCCTGCACCACGCCACGCCGCGCTCGCTTCTGATTTTGGATGAAATCGGACGCGGCACCAGCACCTACGACGGCGTCTCGATTGCCTGGGCGGTGGTGGAATACGTTCACAACCATCCGCAGTTGCGCGCCAAGACTCTCTTCGCCACGCATTACCACGAACTGACCCAACTGGCGGACCTGCTGCCGGGCATCCGCAATTACAACGTGGCCGTGGCAGAGGCGGACGGGAAGGTAGTCTTCCTGCACAAGATCGTCCCCGGCGGCGCGGACCGCTCGTACGGCATCCACGTGGCGCAACTGGCCGGACTCCCCCGCCCCGTCGTCCAGCGCGCTGGCGAGATCATGGCCGAGTTGGAGAAATCGTCCGGCAAGGCGGTGCGCATCAATCCGCACGCCGCGCAGCAGGCAGCATTATTCCCCGAAACCAGCCCGCTGTTGGAGGAATTGAAGGATCTGGATGTGAATGGATTGTCGCCGATCGAGGCGTTGAACAAGTTGTTCGAGTGGCAGAGGAAGTATACGGGGAATCCTCCCGCAGGCTCTTAAGCCATCACCCTCCCGCAGGTTCAGAACCTGCGGGAGGATTCGTCCATCAGGAGAAAGCCTCCCGCAGGTTTGGAACCAGCGGGAGGGTCAGACAGGAGGAGATATGCCCCAGCGAGGCAACGTTTTTGCCCCAGGCCAGTATTACCATATTTACAACCGCGGCGCGGGAAAAGCGGATATTTTCTTCAACCCCGGCAATTACGAATATCTCCTGCGTCTGGTCAAGAGGGACATGCAGCCTTGCAGCATTTCGGTGATCGCCTATTGCCTGATGAGCAACCATTACCATTTTTTGCTGCGTCAGGATGGCGAGACGCCCGTCTCGAAATTCATCAATATGCTTTTCAATGCGTACGTCCAGGCGGTCAATCAACAACAGAACCGCTCCGGCACGCTTTTCGAGGGTCGTTACCGGATGGCAATCGTGGACGAATGGGGACAATTGATCCATCTCTGTCGCTATATCCATTACAACCCGGTCAAGGCCGGGATGGTAAAATCACCACAGGAATGGCCGTACTCGAATTATGCGGAATGGATCGGTTTGCGGGATGGCGCCTTGAAAGATGATGACTTTATCCACGATCATTTCTCGTCCGCAGACGATTACATCAATTTTGTGATGGAGTATGGCAATGAAGTTGAAGAAAACCGGAAGATGGGAAAATACTTGTTCGATTGAGTTGCTCCGCTCAGAACCTCCCGCAGGCTCGGAGCCTGCGGGAGGATAAGTCACCGTGATACCAGGATTTAACCGCCATGACCTCCTTGTGCAAGGAAAAAGAAAAATGTTTTATATGCGGGAAGACGAGTGAATTTACAGGCGTCACATCTACGAGTTCTTCCGATTTGCCCGACCTGGATACTCGCCCCTCCGAGATGAAACGCTCGACTCTCCAATACTGGATACGCCGCTGCCCCTCCTGCGGGTACTGCGCTCCGCAAGTGTCGCAAGGGGATG
>VGNO01000125.1 GCA_016865985.1 Chloroflexota bacterium
CAGGATCTGGTTGGTGTAGAAGAGGTCATCCATCGTCAACACGAGTGGACGGCGACCGGACGGGACAGTCAAGTCCCCCGATAGCCAATCCTCCAGGGAAACGAGGCTGAAACCGGCATCATACAGGTTTTCGAGCGAGGCGCGCAAGTCGCCGAGTTGCATCTTGTGTCCGCTTTTGTCGGATGGTGAGATGCCATCCGGCTTGAACTGGTGGAGGTTCAGGATCGGCACAACCGGTTCCTCGGTCCAGACTGTGGCGGCGATGGTTACCAACAGAGGAGTGGCGGTCGGTTGGATTGCTACAGTCGGCGACGGGGTGTCTGTTGGCAAGGCGGCCGTGGCTGTGGTTGTGGCGCTGCCAGACGAGGCGCAGGCAGAGAGCAGGAATGCCAGGCAAAGCAGGTAATGGGTTGTTTTAATAGTTGACTTGATCATGGGAACAGATATGTAATTGAACCATCTGCAACGTTGAATACGCGACTGGAGGCGACATAGATACCAGGCGGACAGGCGCCACTTACAACCGCCTGGAGGATCTGGCTGGACAGGTAATCCAGGCTGGCAGCCAGGTTTCCATCCAATGGACCCAGGCGGCAGGTTTGAGCAGCCGGGATGCCGGCTTTATTCCTGACCAGGTATGCCAGCGCATCGGCATTGACCTCGAACCGTTTGATGTTGAACGGGTCGAAGCCCACGGTGTATGGGGCCGGCATGGCGGCAGCGTGGGCGAAATAAGATGAGCCGAAGACCGCTTGCATCCGCAAGCCTTCCGGGGTGACATAGTTCTCGAAGACATCGTAACCGGCTTCATCCGCCGGCCAGGAGTAAGGGACTGCCAGCATATTTCCCAATTGCGGGATTAAGTCCTGCCGCCCGGACATGGACAGTAACTCGCGCAGGTAGGTATCATGGAGCGCCAGGTCGGAGGCGAACTGTTCCGGTGTGCTGAGAGCCAGGTCGATATGGCTGAAGGTGTGGTTGTAGATACGCGCCCCATGTTCCATGCACCAGACGACCGCCCTGGCTTGTTTCGCTTTCCTTTCCTCGAGCGAGGTCACCCCGTAGGTCTTGTCGCCAAAATTTGCGAAGAGCGCCACCTCGAAACCGAAATCGGGATGTTCCTGGGAGAACTGCCAGAGTACCCCGAGGCCGGTATCCGGGGATGGGTTGCCGCTGGCGTCGAATTCCAACTGGTTCGGCACAAATACATCGTCCCAGGTCATGGCAACCGGCTTCCTCCCGGCGGGGGCGGACATGTTTCCTTCCAGCCAATCTTCGATGGAGACAAGCGTATAGCCGGCCTGGTAGATGCTTTCCAGGTGCTGGCGGAAATCACCCAGCCGGATCTGGGTCGGGTCGATGCCGGTGAAGGAGTCAGGGACGAAGTAATGGTAGAGCAATATCGGCAGGCGCGGCTCCGTTTCCCAGACTGTCGCGTCCAGGAAGACCGGCTCCGGTGTGGCTGTGGCCGGGATGGGCGTGGGGGACGGTTCGGGTGTGGAGGAGGCAGGCGCTACGGTAACGATAACGGGAGGTTCTGTGGCTTGCGGGGAACAAGCCGTGAAGAATGAGAATGCTACTAGCCAGATGAATACACTGCGATGGAGCATGGGAATCCTTCCGGTCTGTTGGGTATGACGCCCGGCATTATACCCGAAAACCCCACTGCTGCTATCCAAATTCATCCGGTTATCTCTCCAGAAGACCCAACACCACCGGCAGCAACTGTTTCTTGCGGGACACCACCCCCTCGGCCAGGCGCGTGCCATCCGGTTGTGGTGGATAGGGAAGGTCGGAGAGTTGCGGTAATTCATCGGTCAGCAGCAGGTGGCTGGTGGAGCCGACCACATCTGTCACCATCAGCATGGCAAATTCAAGGGCGCGCTTGTCGCGCAAGGCTGCCAGTGCGTTTTTCAGGCTGGAGAGGTGTTCGGAGAGCTGCACGAGGTCGGTCACTTCCGCCTGGGCGACAGCGAAGCGGAACCCTCCCGCTTCGTAAACTTTCATATCGGTGCTGACGATCTCCTCCGGCGTCCTGGCAGACAACCCGGAGCTGGCGTCCAGCACCTGGCGGCCGAAAGAACTAACTGTCTCGTCTGCCAGGGGACCGCCCCGCACCAGCGCCCAGCGTCCAAGCCGATCGGCCGCTTTCCGGTCACGGTCGGTGGTGGTGGGTGATGTCAGGATGAGCGTGTCTGAAAGAAGGCCGGCCAGCAGCATCCCGGCAATCTGGGGCGGTGCGGCCAACCCGGCTTCCTCGACCTGCTCCGAAACGAGGGTGGATGTGGATCCGACAATGTCCACGGTGAACTTTATCGGCGCATGGGTGGATGGATTGCCGAGACGGTGGTGGTCGAGGATCTCCAACAGGTCGGCTTCTTCAAGGTTGGCAATAGCCTGGCGCGGTTCGTTGTGGTCGACCAGGATGACCTTGATGCGTGGCGGGTTGAGCAGGTCGCGTTGGCGGCACACGCCTACATAAGCGCCCTTCTCGTCCACAACAAAGAAGTCGTCGCCTTCTTCGCGCAGGATGCGGTTGAGCGAATCGCGGATGCGGCCATTGGCGGGGAAGCATGGCGCTTCGCTGTTACATGCCTCCCGGCTGGCGACATCGAGAATCTCGGCCAGGCGCAATTCCTGGCGTTGGGGGTTCGGACCGACCAGCCGGTTCACCAAGCGGAAGAGGCTCGTGCCGGTCATCATGCCCAGGGGCGCGCCA
Organism: Chloroflexota bacterium; assembly: GCA_016865985.1. Taxonomy (GTDB): domain Bacteria; phylum Chloroflexota; class Anaerolineae; order Anaerolineales; family Villigracilaceae; genus VGNO01. The sequence goes on from VGNO01000125.1 coordinate 2,720, forward strand.
GATTCATCCACGACGGGGGCGACGCCCCAGGTCCTGGCGGCAATCGCCCAGGCATCGCGCAAGGCTGATTCCGGACGGACGGCATCCAGCCGGCGGGAAACGGACTCGAAGCGGGGCGAGGCGTCATTCAGAAGATAGGGTGGTTCGAGACCGACTTTTTTCAAGACCCAGGCTGTCTGCGGATTGACTGCCCCGGCGCGTGCGGCAACCGTCTCCGAGCCGTCACGCTCGCGCAACAACCAGGCATAACCCATGGCCGAGGAGATGGTGTCGGTATCGGGGTTGACGTGCCCGATGATATAGATTTTATCCATCCTCTTAGAGTTCTCCCTGCTGCATCAGAATTAGGAAAGTGTTCACAACCCGCGGATCGAATGCGTGAAAGGCCTCCTGCCGGATATATGCCCGCGCCTGGCGTTTCGGCCAGGCTTTGCGGTAGGAACGGTCGGACTGGATCGCGTCCCAGACATCCACGACCGAAAAAATCCGGGCAGAAAGCGGGATCTGGTCCCCGCGCAGACCGCGTGGGTATCCCTGACCGTCCCAGCGTTCATGGTGGCAGTAAGGTATCTCGAGCGCCTTTTCGAGGAACTTGATCGGCGACAGTAATTCGTAGGCGATGGTTGGGTGTTCGTCCACGATCTCGCGTTCCTCGGGAGTATGGTCTTCCGTTTTCCGCAGGATTTCATCCGGGATGGCCATCTTACCAATATCGTGCAGCAAGGCGCCGCGCCCAAGTCGTCCAGGTCTGCTTCGGCGACATCCAGCGCGCGTGCCAGTTGCAGGGTCATAGCGGTCACGCGCCGGCTGTGGCCTTCGGTCTCCTTGTCCCTGAGTTCCAACGCCCTGGCCCAACCTTCGAGCGTGGTGTCGTAAGCCTGGGCGAGGTCTTCTGTCCTTTCCCGCACCCGGTCCTCCAATTCGCGGTTGAGTTTCCTTAATTCTTTATTGAGGATGCGCTGTTTCCATTGCAGGGCGGAGTAGGCAGTGATGTTCCTCGCCACCAGGATCCGGCCCTGGTAATGGCGGTGGCGGTCATACAGAAGCGTGGAATGGACATCGAAGTGGCGGTATTTCTGCCTCCGCTTCACTGCCACCTCGACGCTGCCCGTATCGGGTTGGCCGAATTTTCGTATCAACTCAGGCCAGCGGGAGAAGATGGGTTCGGCCAATTTCCCGATAGCCTGGGAGGGAGTCAGATAGAAATAGCGCAAGGCTGTGCGATTGATATCCACGACCCGGTTCTGCGCATCCAGGACGACGACCAGGTCGGTCAGTTTTTCGAAGAGTTTGTCACGGGCGATCGGTTTCAGGTCGAACAACTGGTACCGGAACAAGCCCCAGGCAATGACGAGATGGATGACGATCGATGTAATGACGAAGATGCCTATCTGCTGGAACCCGGCTGCAGCGACCCCCACCCCGATAATCCCCAGGATGAACCCCGCCGCCACTGCAAATGCCTGGGCTCTGAATATTGGCTGTGAATGGAAAAATTTCCCAAGCAACATCCCTACCAGCACCAGGGCAACCGACATCCCGTAAATCGTCAGGATCCAGGTGACAGGAGTGAGTTCGTAATGGACCGGGGAGAATGTAATGTCCGCTTCTATCCAGGGCTCCCGGATGACCCAACCATGATAACCGTTCGTTATCAGGAGGAAGAAATATACAATTGGGATAACGAGCAGCGCTCCCCAGGTTAACCGGGGTTTCCTTGGTTTGTTGTCTGTATATTCGAATACGAATGCCGCGAACAGTGTTGTAATAACCGACATACACATCAACTCGATACTATTCCAGAATACCTTGCCTTCGAGTGAGGGGCTCGTCAGTTCGAAAATATATGCCAGGTTCCCAACCAATCGATTGGTGACGATCCAGCCGTACTGTATAGCCCCACTCACCGAACGGTGCCGAAAGGAATAGATACCCACCCCCAGGGGGACTATCAGGCTGAATACGTAAGGAAGGAAATACACGATCGAATTCCAATCCATCGCCTAGTCCATCCTCTATCACTGATCCCGGTTGCGAAGTCGAAGGTTACAGTTGTTATATTTTACCTTTATTCACGAGTTCGATGAACACCCTCACAACATCCGGGTCGAAACTCCTCCCCGCCTGTTCCCGTAAATAATCCAGCGCCTGGCTGCGTGTCCATGCTTTCTTATATGGGCGGTCGGATTGGATCGCGTCCCAGACATCCACAACCGAGAATATTCGCGCTGCAAAAGGGATTTCCTCCCCCTTCAGGCCTCGGGGGTACCCTTTGCCATCCCATTTTTCATGGTGGCAATAGGGGATTTCCATCGCTTTGTGCAGGAAAGGTATCCCGGAGAGCAGGTTGTGGGCTATGACTGGGTGCTGGAGGATGATATCGTGCTCTTCCTTACTCAAGGCGCTCGATTTGCGTAGGATTTCATCAGGTATGCCCATCTTCCCGATGTCGTGCAGGATCGCTCCCCGCCGGATATGGACCACCTGGTCGGAAGGGACGTTAAAGGCAACAGCAAGGAACATGGTCATTTCTGTCACCCGCCGGCTGTGACCCTCGGTCTCTTCGTCCCGCAGTTCCAACGCTTTGGCCCAGCCCTCCAGGGTGGTATCGTACGCCTCCGCCAGTTCCATTGTCCGTTGATCGACGCGCTCCTCCAACTCGTCATTGATCCGAAATAGCGATTGCTCGAGTCGACGCCTCTCGGTGATATCACGGGCAACGATCGCTCGTCCAATCGAACGTCCTTTGCGGTTGGTTAAGGGTGAGATTGTCAATTCGAAATGTAATACGCTTTCCCCTCTACGGACGCTAACCTCGGTTCGATCCGGATATTCATCGAGGAAGGGATCGATCAGATCCGGCCAACGGGCGAAAACGTCCAGGGCATTCCGGCCGATGATATCGTTATGATTGGATTCCAGGAGGCGAAGCGCGGTTTGATTGATATCTACAATGCGGTCCTGCCTGTCCAGCACCAACACCGGGTCGACCATGTTCTCGAAGGTGATATCACGCGCTACCAATGCTACTTCGAAGAGGCGGAAACGGAAAAGCCCCCAGGCAATGATTAGATTCCCGGCAGCGAAGGTGACTGGTGTGATGTCTCGCTGGAGGCCCGGGTGGAATCCGAAAGTCGTCATAAAGATCCCCGCCAGCGGGACCGATATCCCAAGGATGATGATCCCCAATTGAGGACGGTGCAACGCTTCCGGTTTGATGAACCTGAAGACCAGCAGCGCAAGCATTGACAGGCTGGATGCGATGCTATAAATAGTTATCCCCCAGGAGAGCGGTCCAAAGTCATACAACAGGGCTGAGAAGGGTTCCCCATCCGCCAGGGTGGTGTTGAGATGGATGAGTGGATGGAAGTCCGGGATGAGCAGCGAGATCAAGAACATGGCGGGGATGGCAATCGTGGCTAACCAGAAGTACTTCGACCTGGCAAACCTGTGGTTTATAAACACGAGGATGGAGCCGGGGAAGGCGGCCAGGGCAATCATCGCCCCAAGCCACTGGAAGTCATCCCAGAAGAGTTTCCCCTGGAGACTGACATTGACCAACTCGAAGACATAACCGAATGTCCATAATGCCTGGCCGAAGGCAGCCCAACCGAATGGAAGGGCTCCTTTCACCGTACTCCTGTTCCAGCAGGTGATGGCTACTCCGGTGGAGACCAGCACGGAGAAGATATACGGGACCAGGTAGGGCAGCAGGTTCCAGGCCATGCGCATCGGTATCGCTTCTATCCTGAGGCAGTCCTCCTGGATTGCCTCCAGACTTTTTCTGGCGTGATGGGATTGTCGTCTATATCAACTCCGATGGCATCTAGCACAGCATTTGCGACAGCCGGGGCGACCCCGTCCATCGGTATCTCGGCCACCGCCTTGGCGCCAAAAGGGTGACTTGGTTCCCAGGTCTCTACGAAGATGGCTTGCAGTTCGGGCATTTCGTTGGCTCGGAAGATGTGGTAATTGGCAAAGTCGCGCTCACGCGCCCGGCCCTGTCCATCGTAGACCATTTCCTCGCAGACTGCATAGCCAAGCGCCTGGGTCATGCCACCCTCGATCTGACCGGAGGCCGACAACGGGTTGATGATGATCCCGCCATCCACAGCCATGACCAGCCTATCCACCGTCACCGCGCCGGTTTCGGTGTCCACGGTCACTTCGGCGAATTGCGCCCCAAAGGGTGGCGGCGAGGACGGCGAAACGTAGGAGGCGACGCCCATGATCTGTTCCTGCTCGCTGCGGTGAAGGGTATCGAGGGCGATCTCGGTCAACGGGACGGATTGTCCGTCCGGGGCGATCGCTTTGCTGCCTGAAAGTCGAAGGGCCGAATAGTCCGATAGTCCCAGTAGTTTAGCGGCGCGGATTTTTATCCGTTCGGCGCACTGCTGGGCCGCCTTGACAACCGCTGTGCCGGAGATGTAGGTTGTGGATGAAGCATACGCGCCCTTGTCGAACGGCGTGAAGTCGGTGTCGGAGGAATAGACGAGGATATCGTCCAGCGCTACGCCCAGCACTTCAGCGGCCATCTGCGCCAATACTGTGTCGGAACCCGTCCCCAGGTCCGTGGCGCCGACCAGCAGGTTGAAAGAACCATCGTCGTTCATCTTGATCGACGCGCCGCCCATATCCAGGTAGGGAATCGCAGTTCCTTGCATGACGAGGGCGACGCCGATTCCTTTCCGTTTTCCAACGCCACGCGCTCCTGTGTCACGCTGCCCCGTAGCGCTTGACACGGGAACACGTGACACGGAGTCTCGCCAAGACTCATTCCCAAACTTCTCATCCCACCCGATGGCGGCCTTCCCCTGGCGGGTGCATTCCTCCAGCCCGATTGTGTGGATCACTTCCGGGCGAGGTTCGCGGCCTTCGTTCCAGGCTGTGCTGAAGGGGTGGTATTCTCCGGGGCGGATGGCGTTCTTAAGGCGAAACTCGATGGGATCGAGGCTCATGGCGCGGGCGATTTTTTCCATGTGCCGATCCAGCGGCCAGTAGCCCTGCGGCACCCCGTAACCGCGGTAGGCCCCGGCGGGTGGCGTATTGGTATATACCACATCTGCATGGAAACGGATGTTGGGCGACTTCCGGTACTCGCCATCGCCCACATACAACGCCATCGACTTGTGACCGGTGTTGCCGGTCACGGTCAGGGCATGGCAGCCGTAAGCGCCGGTGTCGCTCAGTATGATCATCTCGTTGGCAGTGATGGCGCCGTCATGTTTGACGCCGGTCTTCATGCGCACACGCATGGGATGGCGCGAGCGGGATGCGATGAACTCTTCTTCGCGTGTCATTTCGTAGATGACCGGGCGCCTGGTGGCGATGGTCAGATGGGCAGCCACGTCCTCGATCAGGATCTCCTGTTTTCCGCCAAACCCTCCGCCAATGCGCGGCTTGATGACGCGGATGCGCTTGACCGGCAGTCCCAGCACCGGGGCAAGAATGCGCCGGGCGTGGAACGGGACCTGGGTGCTGGTGCGGATAACCAGGCGGTCGTCCTCGTCCCAATAGGTGACAGCGACGTGCGGTTCGATGTGCGCCTGCTGTACCTTGGGGACAGTGTACACGGCTTCGAAGACCCGGTCGGCTTCGGAGAAGCCCTTTTCGACATTGCCAATATCGATGCGGATTTCGGCAGCCAGGTTCTTTGCCGGGTCGCAGACCGCGAACGGGACATATTCCGGCTCGTCGTGGATGCGCACCGCCCCGGGTTGCATGGCTTCGGCAGGATCCAGGATGGCGGGCAGGTTCTCATATTCCACGTCGATCAGTTGCAGGGCCTGCTCTGCGATCTCCGGCGTTTCGGCGGCTACAAAGGCTACCCGGTCGCCTACGAAGCGC
>VGNO01000126.1 GCA_016865985.1 Chloroflexota bacterium
TGGGCGTGGCAAATGGGTCCGGGGTGACAGTGACCATCTCCGGGGCCGGGGTGACAGGCGCGGTCCCGGCGCAGGCCGCCAGGAAGGAACTCGCCAGCAACAGCAGGGTCAAGTTGGACAGGTTTCTATTCAGAAGCATCTCAGTGGGGATTCTGGAAATAAGCAGCGATGAGATCGGACAGATCTGCATTACTATGGTGGCGCACCTGCTCGAAGAAGTCCGCGGCCGTGGCAATCTGGCCCCCGTAGGCAGCCGCGTAATCCTGCAACATGGCAAAGAAAGCCTCGTCTCCCATCCGGGTGCGCAGGTCATGCAGGAAGACCGCACCGCGCAGGTAGACCGAAGGCGTGTAATAACAATCGAAACCGTAGAAACCGTAAATGGTGATGTCGATCGGGCAGGTCGAGTCGGCCATATTCCCCAGCCGCGCCGCCGTCCACCACGGGATCCGTTCGGGTTCCAACCACTCATAATACAGGCGTTCGGAATAAGTGGCGAACGCCTCGTCGAGCCAGGGCTCGAGCGCCTGGTCGTTCCCGACCAGGGCGAACCACCATTGGTGGGCGGTCTCGTGCGCTGCCGTGACGGGCAGGAAATCTGTCTCCGCGCCGCTATACGAACCATAGATCGGCGTGTCCATGAAGAAAAAACCGTCATATTCCATGGCGAAGGCGGTCTCGATCTGGACGATGCTCAGGCTGCGGTGCGGGTAGGGACCGAAGCGCTCCGAGAAGACCTGGAAGGCCTGCGCCACCACCTCCAGCGCTTTCTGCCCGGCCAGGGCGTAGTAGGGGAAGTAATAACTGCGGATCGCCACGCCTCCCACGGTTCTCTCGTCCACCTCGAAGAACGGGCTGAACGAGAGCGCGAAGACGCGGCCTTTCTCCAGGCGGTACCGTAAGCCGTCTCCCGCCGGGAGTCCGTACCCGCTGGCGGCCGTCACGGGCGGGTTGGCAGGGTCGGCGAAGTGCACGGTCACATCGAAGTTGGCGCTCCCGTAGACCATGTATTCCCCATAGTAGTTCTCGTCGTGCAGGAGCCAGCCCTCCCCGGCAACATACGGCGCGATGAATGGATACCAATCCACCAGGTTCAGTTGCTGGTAGGTATGGCCGAACAACTGCTGGCGGATGTAGGTCGCATCCCGGTCGGGTTCGATGCGCGGCAGGAGCAGGCTGTAGCGGAGGGATAGTTCGACCACCGATCCGGGTGCGAGCGGCGCGGCGAGCGGGACCTCGAGCCGGCGCCCGTCCAGTGTGGCGTTGACCGTCTCGACGCCATCCACGCTCAGCGATTTCAAGGTGAAACAAGCGGGCCACAGGTTCGGCTCCACCACCAGTACCAGGCTGGCAAGCGGCTCGCCGGTGTGGTTCGGATAGACGATCTCCTGCGAGACCTCGACCGTCTTCCCGGCGTAGTCCAACACCAGGTCGATCGCGTAGGATGGGAACGCCGGGACCGGCGGCGAGGTAGGCGACGGAGTGATGGTCGGGAGCGGGGTACCGGTCGGGGCGGCCGGGAGGGCGGTTGTGGCGGTTCCGTCCGCGACAGCGGTGCAGGCAGGGACGATGATGAAGGTCAGCAGCAGGGGCAGGATGGTTTTCCGCAGGTTTCTCAAGAGTTTCTCTTCTTTGTTTGCAGGATGTAGACCAGGCCAAAACAAAGGGTGGCGGTCAGGACGATGGCCGAACCGGAGGCGATCCCCACATAGTAAGAGACATACAAGCCCACTACGCCGGAAAATGCAGCGAAGGAGGCTGCCAGCGCCATCATATGCTGCAGGCGCCTGGTCAGCAGGTAGGCGGTGGCGGCCGGGGTGACCAGCATGGCGACCATCAACGACACCCCCACGGCCTGCATCGCAACAGCAACTGTAATGGCGATCAGGGCCAGAAGTATGTTGTTCAGCAGGGCAACCGGCAGGCGCAATGTAGCAGCCAGCACCGGGTCGAAGGAGATCACCAGGAATTCCTTGTAGAAAGCGGCGATGACCAGCAGCGCCAGGCCGCCGAAGACCGCCATCCACAACAGTCCCTCCCCGGTCACGCCCAGGATGTCCCCGAACAGGAAGTGGCTCAGGTCGACTGCATAACTCCTTACAGTGGATATGATGGCGATGCCGAGGGCGAACATGCCGGCAAAGATGACGCCGATGGCGGTATCCTCCTTGATCCGCCCGCCGCGGGTGATGGCGCCGATCCCGAGCGAGGCGGCGACCGCCGTCCCGAGCGCCCACCAGAAGAGCGGCTCGCGCGCCCCGCCCCCCAGCAGGTAGCCGACTGCCACGCCCGGCAGGATGGTATGCGCCAGGGCGTCGCCGAAGAAAGCCATGCCGCGCAGGACCACGTACGCCCCGACCACAGCGCAGACGACTCCGACCATTACCGCCGCCGCCAGGCCGCGCTGCATGAAGGCGTACTCCAACGGATCGAGCAGGTAATTCAGGATCTCAATCGTCATGGCAGCAATCATCCACCAGCACCTGCCCGGCGCGGTCGATCTGGATCCTGCCGCCAAATGCGGCAACCAGTTTTTCGGGTTGCAGGACTTCGCCTGCCGGTCCGAACGCCACCAGGCGACGGTTGAGCAGGAGGATGCGGTCGAAGTGGCGCGCCGCCTGTTCGAGGTCGTGGGTGGCGACCATCACGGTCACTCCCCTCTGCCGGAGGTCGCCCAGCAATAGCAGCAGGCCATCCTGGGCCGGGGCGTCCAGGCCGGCCAGCGGTTCGTCCATCAACATCAATTCCGCCTCCTGCGCCAGGGCGCGGGCGATGAACATGCGCTGCTGCTGCCCGCCGGATAGTTCGCCGATCTGCCGCCGGGAGAGCGCCTCCATCCCGACCGTTTCCAGGGCGCGATGGACAAATGCCCAATCGGACTTCTTCGGCCAACCCAGGAAGCCCAGTTTGGCGATGCGGCCCATCATGACCACATCCGCCACGCTGACCGGGAAGCGCCAGTCCACCTGGCTGCGTTGCGGCAGGTAGGCAATGCATACATGCCCGCCCGGGCCGGAGCCGTAGACATGCGCCGAGCCGGAGCCCGGCGGCAGGACGCCAGCCACCACTTTGAAAAGGGTACTCTTCCCGGCCCCATTGGGACCGACGACCGCCACCCGCTCGCCTGCATGAAGGTGGAACGAAATATCATCCAGCGCCCGGCGTTCTTCATAATGGACGGTCAGGCGCTGGACTTCGAGGATGGGCCGGTCAGTCTGGTGGTGGACGTGGGGGTACATGATCGATCCCCTGGGATTCCAGTCGGGGGGACAAGCAATCGGTTATTTCAAGGCTGCCACTATCGCAGCGACATTATATCGCATCATCTCCAGTTAATTGGCCGCCGGACCGCCGGCCTCGCTGAGAGAGGCGTGGTAGACCGTCACCAGGGCGATGCCGGTATCCTCCGCCACCTGCGCTGCCAGTTGCGGGTTGGCCGACTCACCGACGAAAACCGCCCTCGCCCCGCTCTGGCGGATGGAGTCCTCCAGGGCAGCCAGGTCCCTGGCCGAGGGGGCGACATTGGCGCTGAAAGAAGCCGTGATCGTCCCCACCTGGGTGAAGCCATATTCTTCACAGAAATAACCGAATACCGCATGGTCGGAAACGAATAAACGGTTTTCCGGCGGTACCTGGGCCGCCTCGCCCCTGATCCAGCCATCCAGTTCCAGCAGCGAAGCGCGATATCGGGCGGCGTTGGTTTCATATTCCGCGGCGTGGGCAGGGTCGGCGGCCGAAAGGGCGGCGACAATCTCGTCCACCCAGAGCAGGACATTGTTTGGATCCATCCAGGTATGGGGATCGCCGCCCTCGTGGCTGAATCCATCTTCTTCGGTATGCCCGGCGCCCGCTTCCTCGTTCACCTCCCCACTAAATGGCAGGAGTTCCATGCCGCGCGAGACTTCCACCAACCTTTCCTGCGGCCCGACGCTTTCCAGCAGCGGCTGGAGGAATTCTTCGAGTCCGGCGCCATTGGCGAAGACAAGCCGGGCATCGGAAATGGCGGCTACATCCTGCGGGCGCGGCTCGAAGGTGTGCGGGTCGGTACCCAACGGCAGCAGGAGGGTGATGGCGATGAATTCCCCCCCGATGGACGACACCACAGCAGCGACAATGCTGGTGGTTGCCACGACCGGCATCCGGTCGTCACCCTCCGCCTCCTGTCCTGCGCCTGTGCAGGAGACCAGGAACAAAATGGCTAACGCCATCGTTATTGGGTGGAATCGTGACATCTCGACACCTCATCAGGAAAGGATTATTCAAAACCGGAGGCTCCCATGAAAAGAAACGTATCCAATCTTACCTTAGCAGTCATGACGATTGCCGTTACACTGCTCGGTGGTTGTTCCCCTGCCGCAGAAGAAGTATTACTGGATGTGGACGACTCGGGCGGCAGCGTATCCATCGCAATGGGACAGACTCTCGTCATCGAACTGCCTTCCAACCCGACTACTGGATATTCCTGGTTCATCGAAAGTATCGACGAGGCGGTCGTCCGGCAGGAAGGCGAGGCGACATACAGCCCGGTAGGTGGAGAACCCAACCTGGTCGGTGGAGGCGGGGTGGAGACGTGGCGCTTCACGCCGGTCGCAGCGGGCGCCTGCACCCTGACCCTGGCTTACCTGCGCGTCTTCGAGGACAACTCGACCCAGGACACGTTCACCATCCAGGTCACCGTACCCTGACCGCCCGACCTCCCGCAGGCCCTGCAATTAGAACTGCAGGAGGTCGTAGGATATCCGGATCGACCCCAGGCGCCCCCTTACGGTTCGACCGGGTAACCGGCGCTGCGCCAGGCATTGACGCCGCCGGCCATGCTGCTCACCTCGTCGAACCCTGCTGCAGCCAGGATATCGCGTCCCTGCTGGCTGCGGTTCCCGGAACGGCAGACCACAACGATCTCCACCCCGGCCGGGAGTTCATCCAGCCGGGTGGGGAGTTCATCCAGGGGGATGAGAGTCGTCCCGGGGATGTGGAATTCGTCCCATTCCTCGATCGTGCGCACATCCAGCACGAAAACGCCTTCGGAGTATTTCCGGTAGGCTTCAGTTACGCTGACCTCGGCCGGCGTTCCTTCTGGAAGAGGCGCATCGGCCAACAAGGATGGGATGACGACCGCGGCCAGCACGACCAGCCCGATGCCGGCCAGCCAGCCCCAACCTTTCCGGTGTTTTCTGCGGGGGATCGATTTCTGTCCGGTTCTCGACCTGCTCATGGGGATTCTCCGAAATCAGGGATATGTACCAAGGATTAGATCATCCTTCACCCGAATAGTTGCAGGGCGCGATAGATCGCGTCCGCTCCATAGGCGATGGACTCGACCGGGATGCGCTCATCCGCGGCGTGGGCGGCCGACCCCAGGTTCATATCCCGGGGCAGTTGCATCGGCAGGAAGCCATAGGTCTGGATCCCAAGCAGGGACATGAAGCGGGCATCTGTCACCCCGCTCAACAGGAGCGGGATCGGGACGCCGTCCGGGACGCGTTCCTTCAGGATGCCGGCCAGTATATCGAACAATCCCATGTCCGGCTCGCCCGGCCCCGGGTCATGCCGCAGGATTTCCAGTTCCACATCCTGACCGATCACGCGGCGCACCTCCGCCAGCATTTCTCCAGGCTTGATGCCGGGCAGGAGGCGGCCGTCCAGTTCCAATTCGACCAACGCCGGGATTACATTCACCTTGTCGCTGGCGCGCACGATGGTCGGGCTGACGGTATTCCGCAGCAGCGGAGCAAGCGCCCGCGAATGCTCACCGAGTAATTTCAGGAAGGCGCCGGACAGGGCGGGGTTGAGCAACTGGCTGAAGACGATCTTCATCGCGCCCGAAGCGCCGCGCGCCATCCCGCCGAACATTGCCCGTGCGGCGGGAGTGATATGAACCGGCAGGGGATGACGGTCCAGGCGGCGCAGCGCCTGCGCCAGTTTCGCCATCGCCCCACCCTGCACCGGCATCGAAGCGTGGCCGCCGGTCCCTCGCAGGGTGGCCTTCATCCAACAGACCTGCTTCTCCGCGACCATGATCGGGATGTATTTGCGCCCGCCGATCTCCTGGGTGAATCCGCCGAACTCGCTCAGGGCATAGCGGACGCCTTCGAACAGGTATGGGTGTTCCTCGACCAGGAACTGGGCCCCGAAATTCCCGCCAACTTCCTCGTCTGCCATGGCCGCGAAGATGACATCGCCGGGCGGCCGCAGGCCCTCCGCCCTGGCGCGCAGGATGGCCGCCAGCATCATGGCGATGCCGCCTTTCATGTTCAGCGCGCCGCGCCCCCACAACCAGCCATCGGCGATCTCGGCTGCAAACGGTGGGTGGCTCCAGGCTTGCTTCTCGGTCGTCACGACATCCACGTGGCCGTAGAGCAGCAGCGGCGGGGCTTTGCCCTGGCCGGGGAGGCGCGTCACCAGGTTTGCACGTTCCGGGGTCCGGCCCAAGACCCTGGTATCGAAACCGGATGATTTCAATACTTCGTCGATGAAGCGGATGCATTCGACTTCGTTGCCGGGCGGATTGGTGGTATCGAACCGGATGAGGCGCTGGAGCAGTTCGACCGGGCGCTCATGGATGGTGGAAAGGTCGTAGTTCGTCATTCGGATTTCCTCTTCCCCGCCAGGCGCGCCCGGCGGCGCCCGATTTCAGCCAGCCAGTGGTCCCTGGCGTAGGCCGGCAGGTCGGTATCGCGCAGGAGCGACTCCGCCCGGTCTGCCCACTGGATGGCTTGTGGAATATCCCGCAGGCGGTGTTCGCAATGCTTGGCAAGTTCGACGCAGGCATAGGCGTGACCGTCGCCGGCCGCCGTGGTCCACAAGCGGACCGCCGCCTCCAGGTCGCCGCGCCGCCGCTGCAGGGTGGAAAGACGCCGCACCGCCTGGGCAAAGTCGGCCTCGGGGAGTCGCTCTTCAAGACCGCGTTCGTAGAGTCGGGCGGCTTCGCCCCAGCAGCCGAGGTCCTCGAACAGTTTCGCCAGCGCCACCCGGTCCAGGCCATGCTCGATGGAATCGTGCAGCGGGTCCGAAAGCATCCGGCCGATGTGGTTCAGCAGGGCGGCCATCGCCACCACGTCCATCGCGTTGGTAGAAGACGCGCCTCCCAGCGGCCTGGCGTCGCCGCTGCGCAGGTAATCGAAATACAGGTAGGGGATCTCGTATCCGGGGACTTCCTCGCTCGTGCGCGGCGCATCCAGGATATTTTCTTCGAGATATTTCAACGCCCGCGATGGCAGCCGGTCACGCCACAGGCGGCGCGCCAGGGGCAGCAGGTCGAGGTGCAGGCAGCCCTCGAATGGGACGGGGACCTGGTGCAGACGGTAGCGGGTTGCCAGGAGCGGGGCGTCGAAAGCCTTGCCGTTGAAGGTAACCAGCGCCTGCATTGGCGCCAGGCAACGCTCGATGGCCGCCAGCAGCGCCGGCTCCTCGGCCGGGTCACGCATGAAGAACAGGCTCAGGTGGAAGGCATCGCCCCTGAAAAAGCCGATCCCGACCAGGAAGGCGTAAGTCCCGGTTCCACCTGCCAGGCCGGAGGTCTCGGTATCGAGGAAGGCGAAGGACTCGAGCGGCAGGTCCGGCAGGCGCGGGTCGCCCAGCCAGGCCGTGAGGGTCCCGCGCTCAGGCGGGATACCGAGCGGGATCCGTCCATGCAGGTAACCGGGCGCGAAAACCTGCTCGGAGACGAAGACCCGGCCGGCAGGCGTCTCCATAAAATCCCCCGCCACGACCGACTCGATCCCGTACCGACCGGCCGGAACCTGCGGCGGGGGCAGGCTGGCTGTCCCGACCATTACACCGAGCGCTTTGAGTTTTTCGAAGAGGGATGGTTTTACGGATGGCATGTCGATCCGGATTATATCCCGCAATCCCGGTGAGGGCAATTTGCCAATTCGGTGTTAAACTAAACAGGCAACCATCCCGAACAAGGAGACAGATATGAGCCAGGAATCGACTGCAGGCAGCCGGAACGAGCGGGTATCCTTCCTGACGAAAATGGCCTATGGTTCGGGCGACTGGTCGATTGCCACCTTTGGCGCCCTGCGCCAGTTATTCTATGCCATTTTCCTGACCGACGTGGTCGGGCTCGATCCGCGGCTGGCCTCGGTGGCGGCCTTCCTGGGCGTTGTCTGGGACGCGTTCAACGACCCGCTGGTCGGGACACTCAGCGACCGCGTCCGCACCCGTTGGGGACGCAGGCGGCCGTTCCTGCTTTTCTTCGCCATACCGTTCGGGCTGGCCTTCCTGGCATTGTGGTGGGTACCGCCGTTCGAGAACCAGGTCGCGCTGGCGGTGACCGTCTCCCTGGTCTACATGTTGAGCGACACGCTGCAGACATTCATCAGTGTCCCGCTCTACGCCCTGACGCCTGAAATCTCGCGCGATTACGATGAGCGCACCGCGCTGACCGGTTTCCGGATGTTCTTCAACCTGGTAGCATCCCTGGCGGCAGCCGTGGCAGCGCCGGCCATCGTGGAT
>VGNO01000127.1 GCA_016865985.1 Chloroflexota bacterium
CACCCGTTCGAGGCAGGCAGCCTTGGCCGGCGCCTCGCAGTCTACCAATTGCAGGGAGAGGGCATAAGTCTTGAGATGCAGGTGGGCATCGGTCAGACCGGGCAGGATGACAGCCCCCCCCATATCCTGCTTCCGGGCGGTAGGAAACTGCTCCGCCAGTCCATCCCCGCCGACTGCCAGGAGGCGCCCATCCTCAAGCGCCAGGCAGGATGCCGTAGGGCGGCGCCGGTCGAGGGTATGGATGCGGGCATTGGAAAGGATGCGCATATCAGACAGGAATAATGTGATTGGACGGGATTTCACCCGGTCTGCTTTGTCAGGCGCTCCAGCAGCGCCTCGAGTTCCTCGTTGGAATAATAATGGATGGTCAGGCTGCCGCCCTTCTGTCCGGCGCGCATCGTAACCCTCGTCCCCAGGCTGGCACGCAGGCGTTCCTCGATCTCGGCCACTTCCGGGGCAGGGATCGGCCTGGCAGGCGAGGGTGGTTTCTCGCCGGACAGTTTTCGCACCAGTTCCTCCGTCTGGCGGACATTGAGCCCCTGGGAGAGGATGGCGCGCAGGGCGGCGGCCTGGGCCTCGACTGTCGGCAGGGCCAGCAGGGAGCGGGCATGTCCTTCGCTGATCCGCCCTTCGATCAACGCGATCTTGACCGAATCGGGCAGGCGGAGCAGGCGCAGGGTGTTGGTGATCGAGACCCGGCTCTTGCCGACCCGCTGGGCGATGCCTTCGTGCGAGAGGCTGAAATCCTCGGCCAGTTGCCGGTAAGCCTCCGCCTCCTCGAGCGAGTTGAGGTCGGCGCGCTGGACATTCTCGACCAGCGCCAGTTCGAGACGCTGGCGGTCGGTGGCCTCCCGCACAATGACCGGCACGGTGGCTTTGCCGGCCATGCGCGCCGCCTGCAGCCGGCGTTCCCCGGCAATCAAGAGGAACCGCCCATCCCCACCGCCCGGGGTGACGATCAGGGGCTGGAGCACGCCATGCTCCTGGATGGAGGCAGTCAGTTCCTCCAATTCAGCGGAATCGAACTTGCGGCGCGGTTGGCGCGGGTTGGGTTCGATCAATTCCACTGCTACCTGCGTCACCCCGCTTTCGCCGGCGAGGGGTTCACCGCCGGGGATGAGGGCGTCCAGTCCGCGACCGAGGCCTGTTTTGGATGGCATAGGTTAATCCTCCAACGGGGGGAGTTTCACTCCATCCCCGCCCAGCACTTCGCGTGCCAGGGATTGATAGGCGCGCGCCGCGCTGGAACCGGGTGCATAAGCCGAGATGGGCAGCCCGTAGGAAGGCGCTTCCGCCAGCCGGACGCTGCGGGGCACGATGGTCTCGAAGACCTGGGCGGCGAAGTGTTTGCGTACTTCCGCCACCACGTCGGACGAGAGATGGGTGCGGCCGTCGAACATGGTCAGCACCACGCCGCGCACCTTCAGGGTTGGGAAGAGGGCGGTGCGGACGCGCTGGATGGTGCGCGTCAGTTCGCCCAGTCCTTCCAGCGCCAGGTATTCACACTGGACAGGGATGATCACCCCGTCCAGGCCGGCCACCAGCCCGTTGACTGTCAGAAGGCCAAGCGAGGGCGGGCAGTCGATCAGGATGTAGTCGTAGCGGTCGACGATGGGAGCCAGCGCCTGGCGCAGGCGGTTCTCGCGTCCCAGTTCGTTGACCAGTTCCACCTCCGCCCCGGCAAGCGCCGGGGAGGCCGGCAGGATCGATAACTTGAGGCGCGGGTTTTGCAGGATGAAGGATGCCGCCTGGGCGCCGTCGGACAGGCATTCATACACCCCGCCGCGGATCGTGTGCTTGTCCACGCCCAGGCAGGAGGTGGCATTCGCCTGCGGGTCGGTGTCCACGATCAACACCCGCTGGCCGCAGGCTGCCAGGTAGGCGCCGAGGTTGATGGCGGTGGTGGTCTTGCCGACCCCGCCCTTCTGGTTGACCAGGGTATAGACGCGTCCCACTAAAAAACCTCCACCAGGCAAGCCTGGATTTCATCTGCAGTCGGTATGCCTGCCACGCCGCGGCGGGTGACCGAATGGGACGCGAAGCAGGTCGCAAAGCGCGCCGCTTCCCAGGGGTCCCTGGTGGCGTACAGGCGGGTGAAGAAGGCTGTGGCAAAGATGTCCCCGGCGCCGGTGGCATCCACTTCCGGAAGGGCTCGGGCGCGGAAACGGCGCAGGTCGCCGTTCCAGTACAACCGGGCCCCGGCCGCCCCCTCGGTTACAGCCAGCACGCGGCAGGCCAGCGCCATGGCTTCCACCTGTTCCTCGTCCCCGGCCACGTCTTCGATGCTGATGACAGCCGCCCCGGCCTGCGCCAGGGCCTGCTGGGCCAGCGGCCAGCGGCAGGGCAGGATGCGCCCGCTCCTGTCCCAGCAGCGCAGCCAACCCTGGGGCGTCAGGCCGAGCAGGGAGGGGGAGAGGCTGCCGCCGGTCAGCGCCGGGACTTCCCCGGCGATCGGCCCGAGGTGGATGACCGCAGTCCCCCGCCAGGTTTGCGGTACATCCCTAAAATGGAGGCCGGGAGCCGCGTGGTGCAAAATCTGGATGCGACCCTCGGGGGTGTAGATATTTTCGAAGGTGGTGCTGCGTCCCGTGTGAACGATGTGGAACTGGACACCGTCGATGGACGGCAGGCTTGTCTCCCCGCCCCAGGCCGTCACCACACCCACCCGCAGGCCGAGGGCGCGGGCTGAGAGCGCCGAATAGAGCGCCGTGCCCCCCGGGCGCGGGCCTTCGGGTGTCAGGTCACAGGAGAGGTGGCCGACGACCAGGTAATCGACAGGGGTGGGCGGGGCGATGAGGGGCACGTGCAAATTATACCTTGAGTGGCATGGCGCCAAATAAGAAAAAGGAGTCTCCACGCATGTAGAGACTCCCGGCAACCCGATTGGCTGGGCTTACTTCGGTACGATCGTGACCTTTCGTCCGGGATCCTCGCCGATGCTGGTGGTGGTCACCCCGGGGTGTTCGCGCAACTCCATGTGGATGATGCGCCGTTCAGCAGGGGACATCGGTTCGAGTACCTGGCGGCGGCCGGTCTTGACGGCCTGGTCGGCCATGCGCACCGCCATCTGGCGCAATTGGCGTTCATGGCGGGCGCGGTATCCTTCCACGTCCACGACCACCTGGGTCCAGCGTTCCATCTGTTTCCCGACGATCAGGTTGACGATGTGTTGCAAGGCGTTCAGGATCTCGGCCCGGCGGGTGACCAGGATGCCCATGTCGGAGCCGCGCACATCCACCAGGACCGGGCAGTTGCCCTCGTCGTCGGGATCCCCCAGGCGGGCGGCGATCGAGGCCTCGAGTCCCATCCGTGCCAGCAGTTCGCGGGTGGTCTCCTCCGCCAGGTGTACTTCGCGCGGGACGTCCACACTGCCGCTCCCATCCTGGTTGGCGTGGTTGGCATCCAGCCCGACGTGGGCCGGGTCTTTGATCGTCAGGCGGACGCGCGCCTGGCGCCCGCCCAGGCCGAGCAGGCCGCGGCTGCCGGAATCCAGCACTTCCACATCGACTGCATCCGCCGCCAGGCCGAGGTCGGCCAGCCCCCGGGCGACGGCTTCCTCCACAGTCGGGGCGATCATTTCGAGGGTGGCTTGGTTGTCGGTCATTTCGGCCTCATCTTCTTCGGCAGCAGGTTGCTCCAGTACACCCGTCCCATCATGGCTTGCTGGGCAATCGCCAGCAGGCTGCTGATGATGAAGTAGACTGCCAGGCCGGAGGCCAGGCTGTAGGTGATCCAGCCCATCATCAACGGCATGTAGACGCTCATCATCCCGCTCATGGCGGCGGTCTGGTCGCCGGGATTGGTGACCGGCGGCGTCGAGACCTTGGTCTGGATGTAACTGGTGACAACGACCAGGATCGCCAGCAGGGGGATGCCGACGCCGAAGATGTACACCCGTTCGGGCTGGCCGAGGTTCATCCACAGGAATTTGCTGTTGAGCGGGACCAGCGCCTGGGCATCGAAGAGCGAGAACACGCCGCGCGAGAGGTGGATCAGTTGCAGCGGGGTGGCTGCCACGGCCCGGACGATGCTCTGGTAGAGGGCGAACATGATCGGCAGTTGGATGAACATCGGCAGGCAGGAAGCGAACGGGCTGATGCCGGCTTCCTGGTACATCTTCATCTGCTCCTGCGCCAGTTTTTCCTTTTCGCCCTTATACTTCTTCTGGATGTCCTGCCATTTCTTGGACTGCTGCATCTCCTGCATCCCCTGGGTGGACTTGATCTGCTTGGCCTGCAGCGGGTAGGTGATAACCTTGATCAGGATCGTGAAGAGGATGATCGCCAGCCCGAAATCCCCGCCCACCAGGCGGTAGATCCAGAGCAAAATATTGACCAGGATGTTAACAACATATTCCCACATAGTATTCTCCTACTTCTTCTCGGGGATGAATTCCCAGGCGTCATTCCCGGCCTGGTCGAAAGCCAGCAGGACGTTTTCCCCGCCGACCGGGGCCAGCAGGATCTCCCCCCCGGCCAGGACCGGCGTGCCGTACAGATAGGTCTTTTCGGCTCTGACGACATCCTCCTGCCAGAGTTCCTCCCCTGCCAGGCTGTAGGCATACAGGTCCCCGGCCTCGGTATTGAAATATACGGCCTCGGGGGTGACGAGAGGTGAACCCAAGATCGGACTACCGGTGTCCGTACTCCAGATTTCATCACCGGTGGCAGCGTCCAGGGCGGCCAGGGCGCCTGAG
The DNA here is from genome assembly GCA_016865985.1 of Chloroflexota bacterium. GTDB lineage: Bacteria > Chloroflexota > Anaerolineae > Anaerolineales > Villigracilaceae > VGNO01. The sequence continues at coordinate 4,697 of VGNO01000127.1, forward strand.
TCGTCGCCGATGTACAGGACGCCATCGAACAACACCGGGCTGGACCAGAGACGGCCTGCAAAGGAGGATTGCCACAGGACGCTGCCGTCGCGCTTGTCGAGGGCATACAAGGCGCCATCGAAGGCGGCAACGAAAAGCGGCAGCCCTTCGGCGCTGGCCGGTGAACATAGGATGGCGGCCGTCAATGGCGTCTGCCAGACCAGGCTGCCGCTGTCCGCCTCCAGGGCGTAGACATTCCGGTCGAGCGAGCCGAAGAAGATCGTCCGGCCTTCGATGACCGGCGCCGACCAGAGCGATTGCCCGGCTTCGAACTTCCATTGACGCTCACCGTCCAGGTTGAGGGCGTACAGGTTGTAATCGGCATTCGGGGCGTAGATCATATCGTCGGCAACCAGGACGCTGCCGATGTAGCGGTCGCGGCCCTCCTCGAACTGCCAGTTGATCCTGCCGGATTCCGGTTCGAGGCTGTAGAGTATGTAATCATAACCGCTGACGATCAACTGCCCGTCGCCGGTCAGGACCGGGGCGGCGTAATAGGCTTTTGTCTGGCCGCTGGTGTCGGGGAAGCGCCAGATGTCCTCATGCTCGACCAGGTCCACGGCGTAGAACTGGGCTCCGGCCGCCACGTAGGCGGTGGTCTCGTCGACGGCGATGCCCGGCCAGGAGCCGGGCGCCAGTCCTTCCGCACAACCGGTGAGCAGGATGGCCAGGGCGGAGAAGGCGAAAAGGGGGGTGAGAATTTTCGTTTTCATGAGAGGAGGTTTTCTCCTTAGGGGATGGGGTCGTACCCGCCGGCGTTTAATGGATTGCAGCGGACGATACGCCAGGTGGCCAGCAAAGCGCCTCTGGCGGCCCCATGCTTGTAGATGGCCTGATACCCATAATGGGAACAGGAGGGATAAAAGCGGCAAGTGTTGGCCGGAAGCCCGGGCGCGACGACTTTCTGGTAAAGACGGATGATCGCCAACAGCAGAATACGCGGCCAGAAGCGCGGCTTCCGTGGAAGGTCGCGCAGGCGCGGTTCGTCGGGATATTCCTGCGGCAGGAAGGCTTCAGACATCAAGGGGTTCCAGGATCCCAGCGCGGGAGAGCAGTTTCGACAGCGCCTGATGGGCCTGGTCGAAATCGGCGGCAGCCAGGGGGGAACGGGCGATCAGCAACAGGTCGTTTCCCGGATGGACCTGCGGCAGGAGCGCGCTTGCAGCGGCCCGCAACACCCTCTTGGCCCGGTTGCGGGAGATGGCGCTCCCGACCGTCCGCCCGGCAGATACGCCGACCCTTACCCCCTCCCGCCCGGAGACTGTGGCATATAAAACGAGCAGCGGGTGGGCATACGACTTGCCTGCACGCCGCACCCGCTTGATATCTTCGGAACGGGTCAGGCGAAAACTTCGTTTCACCTGTAGCACGTCTCCAACTGGCCGGACCGGGAGCATCCGCCCGCGCCGTCTGGCTTCCTCGGCCTACCAGCGGACGCGTTTGATATGCTGGTTCGAACGGACGGCCAGGCGCTGGCGTCCCTTCAGGCGGCGGCGCTTCAGTACTGCGCGGCCGTCAGCGGTGGACATGCGCTGACGGAAACCATGGACGCGGACGCGCCTGCGGATCTTCGGTTGATAAGTGCGTTTTGTAGCCATTTACTTCCTCGATACCTTCCAATGGGATGTAACCAGACAGCGGGAAAGTGGGATGGACCGCTGGGGTTCTTGAGACTGGCACGGTATTATACCGTAAAGGTCAAAAATTGGTCAAACTGGAATTGCCGGGGAGTGGCGAATAAAATGGGTTATAAACATTTAACCGCAGAGAGCGCGGAGTTCGCGGAGAAAATCAAAGGAAAATCTCTGCGCACTTTGCGTACTCTGCGGTAAAAAAGGATAACCCACCATGTTAGCCACTCCCAATTGCCGGGGCGCGGGGGCGGGTTTGGAATGTTGAAGGAACTCCGACACAAAGACCACCAAGGGCACGCGAAGCGAATACCGTTTACAACCGCGGAGTGCGCTGAGTTCGCGCAGGAAAAATAAAGGGTTTCTCTGCGCCTTTTGCGTGCTCTGCGGTAAAAACCCAGAAGAAGCCCACGAAATTCGTCACTCCCCATGGTTCCGGTGCGGGGAGACGGGGGCGGAGGACCGTGATATGATACCCATCATCCTCCCGCAGGCCCGCAGCCAGCGGGAGGGTCAGAGGCTGAAATGGAGGTGGATGATGAACAAGGCGAGATTTCCCGCTCTCCTGATGCTCGTTCTCTCGCTCTCCCTCGCCGCCTGCGGACCGGGCGCGGGGTGCACGAGCGCCGCGGAACCAACCCAAAACCCGGCCCCGGCGCCTTCGGAAACGCCCGCAAGACCGCTCCCTGCGCCGGTTTTTGCCGGCGCGCAGGATGCGCCTCTCGAAGACTGGCGGATCCCCACTCCCAGCGAGATGAGAAGTGGCAATTCAAGACTTGTGGCAACGGTGGGGGCGGACCGCAAGGCAGTCCGTCAGGCCCTGCCGGCAGGAGACAGCGGGCAGGCGTTTATCGATCAGATCAATGCAGACCCCCAAGCGGGAGATGTCTTTTCGCTCTACATCGATGCGTTGGCGGCTGTCCCGGAAGTTAAGACGATAGAACTTGTTTGGAGCATGGACGGGACCAGATGGACGCTTGTTGCCAGGGACTCAGATAGTACGATCTTGTGGGCAAGAAACAAAGAAACTGGAGAATACAGCGCCTACCCCGTCCAGTTGCCCTGGAGAGAATCGGGGCCGGAATGGGATGATAGTTACGAACTTGTCCCTGAGGATCGCATAGAGGAAGTTATCTTTGCCGGTTCGTTTCCGGTAGGGATTGGGGGAAAGTGTGTTTCCGACGGGGCCTGTTCCATGGTTCTAAATACCGCACTTAGTCAAATGGTTGCGGTCTCGACCGTGATGGAAGATGAGACCTATCTACAAATGACTGCCGAAGAAGCCGGCATTTCAGAAGCCATGGTGGTGACTTTGGATGAAGACGGCATCTATCGCGGCAGGGCAGATAACAAAATATGGACCTGGAACCCCGAAACCGGTTGGGTGCAAGAATTCAACTGGGAGGCAACAAGACTGAGGATGATAGAAGTAATGGGTAACTTGGGTTATGAGAATTTTGAAAGGGATCGCAGCTACCCTGACACTTTCTGGATATATTTCTTTTTTAGTGACAATATAACAATCGAGCGGGTAAGTGAAAATGAGTCGTATTGGTATCCAGATGCGTATACATTAAACGGTGATAACGAACTTGTTAGTTTTAAGATTTTACTTCAGCATGAAGTAAATGGGATGAATATTGGGCCAGTTATGCCAATTCATACGTTCTTTTTCTTTCAGGATAATGAGGATGCTGGAGTTGAGTATTATCATAACCGTGTCGCAAAGACAGAAGAAGAATTACTTGCCCTGATGGATGAGTATGAACAAGTCTACTGTTTTGGTCTGAAAGCTGATTATGGCACCCCCCAATACCAGTTTGTGACGAGTCAGGGATTACAGGAAGGTGAAGATGTAGTATTTGAAATGCAAGCCAGTCGCGGTGATTATGAATCCTTCAGGCTTAATCTTCCCTGATGTATTGCGTTTAC
>VGNO01000128.1 GCA_016865985.1 Chloroflexota bacterium
GGGTCCGGCCCGGTGGGCACCCTCTGGTCGTTCCGTGAGAAGTACGAAGGTCTGTACTACTCCGCCAACATCAACCTCAGTTCGCTGGCAGGAAACAACGTAAAATTCATCCTTTACATCTACTCGAGCGGATCTGCCAGCGGCGACAGGGCAGTCTGGGCCGCCCCGCGCATCGTCCGCAGCGGCGCCACACCCCCGCCCACGGCTGTCCCGACCGCCACCTCGACCGGCGCTCCACCTCCACCAACAGCCACAGCGGTCATCCCCGGCCCACATGCCGAACTGTCGGTGACCATCACCGATGGGCTCGCATCCTACACCCCCGGAGGGGTGGCAACATATACTGTGGTTGTAACCAACAGCGGGCCGGATGCCGTCACTGCCGCGACCTTCAATGTCGCCAAGCCGGTCCAGATCACCAACTGGACGGTCAGTTGCGTGCCCGATGCAGGGGCAACCTGCAGCGCCGGACCATTCACTCTCGCCACCAACATTACCGATTCCGTCAACCTGCCGTCCGGGAAGAAAGTAACCTACACAATCCTCTCGAACATCAGCGCTTCGGCGGTTGGCAATATCGTGACCACCGCCACCATCACCTCCCCGGCGGCTGTACCCGATCCGAACCTGGCGAACAACACGGCGACCGATACGGACGCCGCCCCGAGCGCCGACCTCTCGGTAACCAAGACCGACGGCGTCGCCTCCTACTCATCAGGTGGATCGGTGACCTACACGATAGAAGTCAGGAACCTCGGCCCGCTGGCCGTCGTCGGGGCGACTTTCACCGACCCGAAACCGACCCAGATCACTTCCTGGACCTGGACTTGCGCAGCCGAAGCCGGCGCCTCCTGCACGGCCGGGCCGACCACCACCGCCGGTAATTTCTCGGACACGGTCAGCATCCCATCCGGAAAGAAGGTCACCTATACGGCCGTCTCAACGATCAGCCCGGCGGCTGTGGGGAACCTGGTCAATACAGCCACCATCACCTCGCCGGTCGGCATGCCCGACCCGGTGCCGGGCAATAACTCGTCAACCGATACCGATACCGGTCCCCTGGCGGATCTTGCCGTGACCAAGACCGACGGCGTCACGATGTACACGCCCGGCGGGACGGTCACCTATATCATCACGGTAACGAACAACGGGCCGCAGAACGTCCTGGCTGCCACGTTCACCGACAACCGCCCGGCCAACATCACCTCCTGGACCTGGACCTGCCTGGCCGACCTGGGAGCGATCTGCACCGCCGGCCCGGTCACCCCGGTCAACTTCACCGACACCGTCAGCATCCCAGCCGGCAAGAAGGTGACCTACACGGTCGTATCGACGATCAACCCGGCTGCCACCGGCAACCTGGTCAATACCGCCACCATCCTGTCGCCGGTCGACATCGCCGACCCGAACCTGGCCAACAACACCGCCACGGACACCGACTCGCCCCCGACTGCCGACCTCTCGGTCACCAAGTCCGACGGCCTGTCGATCTACACCCCCGGCGGGACGGTCACATACACCATTGTTGTAACGAACAACGGTCCATCGGATGTAATCGGCGCAGCCTTCAGCGACAACATCCCGGCCCAGGTAATCAGTTGGATCTGGGTCTGCACCGCCGACGCTGGCGCAGTCTGCAACCCCGGCCCCATCACCAGCGGCGCCAACTTCTCGGATGTGGTGAACATCCCATCCGGCAAGAAGGTCACCTATACGGTGGTCGCTACCATTGCCTCACCGACTGCCGGCGACCTGGTGAACACCGCCGCCATCGTGCCCCCGGCCGGCATCACCGACCCGGTGCTAGCCAATAACTCGGCCACCGACACCGATGCCCACCCGAGCGCCGACCTTTCGGTCACCATCACGGATATGGTCAATATCTATGTCCCGGGAGGTACGGTGACATACACCATCATCGTCACCAACTTCGGGCCATCCAACGTGATCGGAGCCACCGTATCGGACCTCATCCCGTGGCAGATCACCTCCTGGACCTGGACGTGCGCCCCCGAACTGGGAGCAACCTGCACTGTTGGTCCGGTGACAAGCGGCGTGAATTTCCTGGATCTGGTCAATATCCCGGCCGGGAAGCGCATCACCTATACAGTCGTCGCCACCATCGACGCGCTGGCCGGCGGCCCAATGGTCAACACGGTCACCATCACAGCCCCGCTCGCCGTACCGGACCCGATCCTGGCGAATAATTCCGCTACAGATATCGACACCCCATAAACCGGGCGGTCCCGCCAGTATATAAAAAAGACTCACCCAAACAGGTGAGTCTTTTTTTCTTCGGGATCTCTGCTATTGGTCGAAACTGATATTGTTGATCAACTCCTCTACCAGGCTGAGCAACTGGGTATTGTCCATTTCCGGGGTCAGGACAGTCAACTGGAACATGTAGACCGTACCGGCTTTACCGGCCGCGGCGTGGGTCAGGAAATAGCGCCGGATGGTCTGGTTGCCAAGGGTGGTGGTCAATACCAGTGTCTGTTTCTCGCCAATCGCCTGGATGCCCCTGTCTTTCTCCACCTCATCGGCGAGGATCACCGGCTCGGCCGCCTCGCCTCCCATGCTCCATGTGACCTGGTCGGCGGTATCCAACCCCAGGTCGCTCTGGAAAGCCTGGAAGTAGATGACCCGCGAGTCCAAAGAGAATACCAGGGCGGTATGGTCTTCGCCGGCCGGGGCAATCGCCCAACCTGCCGGGTAACCGATGAAGAGGCCGGTCAATGAGCCATCATCGCCGGGGATGAAGTGGATCCCACAGAAGCCGCTGGCATAGACTCGTGGATAATGAACTGCCTCCTCGGCCGGCAATGGTTCGAGGAACGGACAGTCCGTTTCCACGGAGCCCTCCAGGGTGGCGAGCGGCGTGGGAGCCGGTTCACCGGCAATGGTACCGCCTGCGGCGCAGGCTGCCAGGAGCGTCAACCCAAACTGGATCAGGAGTATTTTTAGTTTCATATTCTCCTCGGTTACTGGATCTGGTGCTGGGATTATACTGCCATTTCGACTGGCGGCAGGCGGAGCGGAAGGCTGGATTATAATCCTGCTGTGCTGCGCATACTATTCCCCCCCTCCCCGGTCCCCCCGGAACACAGGCGCAACTTCACCCACCTCTATTTCGACATCGGGTGGTATGGCATCCTGGCAGGCAGCGCCTTGAACTTCCAGAGTGTCTATGCCGCCCGACTGGGGGCGAGCGCCATCCAGATCGGGCTGATGAGCGCAATCCCAGCCGTTGTCAGCCTGATGTTGGCCATCCCCTCCGGCGCCTGGCTGGAGAAACACCCGGTAGGCCGGGCTGTCTTCCGCACGTCCGTCATCTATCGCCTGGGTTTCCTGTTCTGGATCTTCCTGCCATGGCTGTTCGATGAGAGCGGCCAGGTGTGGGGGTTGACGACGCTGATCCTGCTCCAGGCTATCCCACTGACCGCACTGGCAGTGGGATTCAATGCCCTGTTCGCAATCGCGGTCCCGGCAAATTTCCGCGCCCAGGTGGCCGGGACGCGCAATGTCGTGCTCTCGGTCACTTTCATGTCGGCCTCGCTGGGCTGCGGTTATCTGCTCGACCGTATCGCCTTCCCGCTCGGTTACCAGGTTGTCTTTGCCATCGGCTTCCTCGGCGCGGTAATGAGCAGCCTGCACCTGTTCTTCGTCCGCCCGGTTGGAGGGGATGGGGATGGCGTTCCCGCGCCCAGGCCTGCTGTCCAGGCCCCGGCCGCGGGGGCCGGCGACCGGATCCGCGCCGCCCTGCGGCTGGACATCTGGCGCACGCCTTTCCGCAATTCCATGCTCGTCATGCTGGGATTCCACCTGGCTCAATACCTGTCCATACCTCTCTTCCCGCTCTACTTCGTCAACGAACTGCACCTGGGCGACGAGCAGATCGGGACCGGCACGGCGCTCTTCTACCTTAGCGTACTGCTGGCGTCCACCCAACTGGGACGCATCAGCCGCCGCCTCAGCCAGCACAGGATCAGCGGCCTGGGGGCGATCGGGATGTGCCTGTACCCCATTCTGTTGGCACTTTCCAGGAACGCGCTCGAATACTATATCCTGTCAGCCGTGGGCGGACTGACCTGGGCCATGATCGGCGGCGCCTACGCCAACTACCTGTTGGAGAAGATCCCCGCCGGCGACCGCCCGGCGCACCTGGCATGGTACAACATCATCCTCAACACCGCCATCCTGGCCGGCTCGCTGGCCGGTCCGCTCATGGCCGGCGCCATCGGTCTGGATGCAGCCCTGCTCATCATCGGCCTGATGCGACTGGCCTCCGGGTTCGCCATCCTGAAATGGGGCTGAAAGAACAAGGGTGGTGGCGGTTGGGATGGCGCCGCCCCGAATCGGGTAAAAGGCAGTACAATCGCAAAGTGAATACCAAAGTAGTCGCCACCAACCGGAAAGCCGGTTTTGAATACTTCCTGCTCGAACGGTTCGAGGCCGGGCTGGCTTTGCAGGGGAGCGAAATCAAATCCATCCGCGCCGGGCAGATCAGCCTGGCCGAAGCCTACGTGCGGGTCGAGGAAGGCCAGGCCTGGCTGGTGGAAGCCCACATTGCGCCATATATCCAGGCCAACCGCTTCAACCACGATCCCAAACGGCCGCGCCGCCTGCTGCTGCATGACAGGGAGATCCGGGAATTATGGGATGCCATCCGGCAGAAGGGGATGACCATCGTCCCACTGCGTGTCTACCTGAAGGATGGACGCGCCAAACTGGAGATCGCCATTGCCAAGGGCAAGAAACTGCACGACAAACGCCAGGCCATCGCCAAACGCGACGCCGAGCGTGAAATGAAAAGACAGGACAGCAGATGATCAATGCCTCCACCATCGGCGGGGTGAACCGGCTGGGTGATAAGGAAAAAGAACGCATCTACAGCCGGATCATCCCACGCCAACTGTTGGACCAGCTCGAAATCCCGCCTTCACTGGTGGACGATGACGGCCATCCGTTGCTGCGCTTGAAATGCAAACCGGGCAGCAACGATGTGGAGATGAACCTTTTCCACAAGGACGGTTTCCCCGACCCGGCGCTCTACGGTCACCTGACCGACACCCTGACCGGCAAGATCCACATCCTGCTCTACATCCTCAACGACCCCAACTCGCCGCGCTTCGATGTGGACCGGATGCCGGATGGTTCACCGACCCGTTTCGGCATCCTCCAGCGCAACCTGGCAGCCGAACGCGCCGCCATGGAGAACCTACTCGCGCCGGGGCAGATCCGCCGCGGCCTGCGGATGTTACCAGTGGCAATCAGCGCCTTCGAGGATTTTGTCACCAGCCTGGGACACAATATCTACTTCGCCGAACCGCTTTACTACCACAATGCGGTCATCTTCGAACGCTATGGTTTCACCTATCAAATGGGGAGGAAAATGATGGAGCGGATCGAGGAAGGTTTTGCAGAATCCGGCGACCTGCACCGCCTGCTCGACGATGGGAATCCCTTCCGCGCCCATGCAGCCGAACATAGCGTCCGCCTGCGCTCATGGGCGATCCACGACGGCCTGTTGGGAGAACCCTTCACCAATGTCACGATGTATAAACAGGTTGGGAGAAAAGCGGGGGTGAATACCTGCCCCAGTTGCGGCTGGTAACCCCATTTATTCGTTCTTGTAACTCTTCATGAACACATCTGCCATGTGGGGATCGAAGTAGACCCCTTTCATGCGCTCGATCTCGGCGAAGGCTTCCCGGGCGGTCATGCTGGCATGATACGGGCGGTTGGTGGTCATGGCATCGAAGGCGTCCACGATCGCCAGCATCCGTCCCTGTGGCGGGATCTCCTCCCCGCCCAGGCCATTCGGATACCCGCAACCATTCCACCACTCATGGTGGTGGAGTATGTACGGGATGGCTGCTTTCAGGTGATCGACGCCTTCCAGCATCCTGGCCCCCGCATCCGGGTGCTGGTGCATCAGTTCCCATTCTTCCTCGGTCAACGGCCCGGTCTTGCGCAGCACGGTACGCGGCACGACGATCTTGCCGATATCGTGCAGGATAGCGCCGAACTCGAGCAGGATGATCTCTTCGCTATCCCATCCCAACGCGAATCCCAGGGAGAGCGCCAGGCGGCGCACCCGCTCCACGTGCCCGGCGGTGTAGGGATCGCGGGTCTCGATCACGTTCGCCAGCATGAGGACGGTCTGGAGGTGCGCCGAGCGGGTGTCGAACATCTCCAGTACCCTCCGCCGCTCGAGGCGGGAGCGGACGGCTCCCAGGAGTTCCGGGGCGTCGAAAGGTTTGAAGAGGTAATCATCCACGCCGAGGGCACGCGCCCGGCTGACATCCGAGCGTTCGGTGCGCGCGCTCAGGAACAGGAACGGGATGGTCGCCCCAATCGGGATGGCGCGGATGGACTCGAGTAATTCATAGCCGTCCATCTCCGGCATCATGATATCGGAGATGACCATTTCTGGCCGGGTGGCGACGAACAGGTCGAGCGCCTCCCGCCCATTGGACGCCGGGAAGATCTCATACCCCTCGATCTCCAGGATGGAGCGCATCACATCCAACAGGAAAACATCGTCTTCGACCAGCAGGATTCGCGTCATGGAGTCGCCTGGCAAGGTTTATGTCTGTCGCAGGAGGCGAAGGGCCACCACCGCCTGTCCAAGCGCAACGCCGCCATCGTTGGCCGGCGCCTGGCGTGGGACCAGCGCCTGGAAACCGTCCGCTTCCAAACGCTGGACAACGCCGCGCAGGATACGCATATTTTGCCATACGCCACCACTTAAAGCAACCAGCGGGATGCCTCTTTCGCGGCGGATGGCATTACACATCTGTAAAGTCGCCTCGACCACGGCATTGTGGAAACGGGCGGAGATCTTCGGCAGGGGCTCCCCGCAACAGGCGTCCTCCACCAGGGCCGCGACCAGCGGGGCCGGGTCGAGCCGCCCATCGCGCAGGTCGAAACGGTAGGCCGACTCCTCGTCCGGGTCGGCAGCGGCTTCGAACTCGATCGCCGCCTGCGCTTCGTAATTGACCTTCTGACGCACACCGGCCAGTGAGGCGGCGGCATCGAACAGGCGTCCCATGCTGGATGTCTTGGGTGTGTTCAGCCCGCGTTCGAGTTGCAGGCGCAGGGCCAGGCGCTCCTCGCTGCACAGGTCGCGCAGCGGGGGCAGGCTACTGTCCCATTCCAGCCCCAGCGACCAAAGCAGAGCCAGGGCGGTGCGGGACGGGCGCTTGACGGCAGCGTCCCCGCCGGGGAGCGGGAAGGGTTCCAGCCAGCCAGCCCGTTCGAAACCGGCGTATTCCGCCACCAGGAACTCGCCTCCCCAGATGGTGCCGTCCAGGCCGTATCCGGTTCCATCGAATGCGACACCGATCACTTTTTCACATGTCCCCAATCCATGCTCGGCCATGCATGCCGCGATGTGGGCGTGGTGGTGCTGGACCGGATAGAGCGGCAGGCCGTCTCTTTCCCCGCGCTGGAGGGCATAGCGGGTGGACAGGTAGTCGGGATGGAGGTCGTGGGCAATGGCTTGCGGTTGGATGCGGAAGAGGCGTTCGAAATGCGCCACGCCATCCTCGAACGATCGCAGGGTCTCGTAGTTCTCCATATCCCCGATATGGTGGCTTAGGAAGGCGTAGCGGTCGCGCGTCAGGCAAAAGGTGTTCTTGAGTTCCGTGCCGGCTGCCAGCAAAGGCATGGCCTCGAACGGCAACTGGAGCGGGTCGGGAGCGTAGCCGCGCGAACGGCGGAGGATGTAGGCCGACCCCATCTGTCCTTCCGTCCCGCCCGGCTGCCGGAAGACCCTTAGCACCGAATCATCGCAACGGGTGCGGATCTCCCGGTCGTGCATCAGGAAGGCGTCTGCCAGTCCAGACAGGCGCTGGCGGGCTTCGACATTATCAGTGGAAATCGGCTCCTCGGAGAGGTTGCCGCTGGTCATCACCAGGACGGGAACCGGCTGCCTGTCTGCCAGCAACAGGTAATGGAGCGGGGTGTAGGGCAGCATCACACCCAGGATATCCTGCCCAGGGGCGACCTGGGCTGCTACCGGCGAACCCGGCCTGCGGCGCAGCAACACCACCGGCCGCTGGCGCGAGACGAGCAGGCTGCGCTCCGCCTCATCGATGAAACAGTGCCCAGCCACGATCTCCAGGTCGGCCATCATCAAGGCG
>VGNO01000129.1 GCA_016865985.1 Chloroflexota bacterium
GGCCAGCTGGAAGCGCTCCAGGCGGTCCAGGCGGCATTGAAACGGGGGCTGCAGGTCGTCACCAGCGACCGCCCATCGCAACCGCTGCATTCCGGGACGGGAGAATAGTCCATGGCGAACCCGGACCTCCTGCTCCTGGCGCTGGAAGATCAGCAGATCCGTTCCCTGTTCGAGCGCGCCCTCTCGGCCTCCGGCCACCAGATCGCCGCTGCCCAGGACCGGGTCTCGCTCAACCGCATCCTCCAGGATACCTTCCCGGCGCTGCTGATCCTGAGCGCCACTTTCCAGGGTGAGACCGGGCTCGAGATCGCGCAGACCCTGCTGGAACGCTTCCCGACCCTGCCGGTCCTGTATTTCCTGACCAGCGATAACCCGGCGCTGATCAAACAGGCGCTGCATATCGGCGTCAGCGATTGCCTGGTCTCGCCGCTGAAAGTGGAGGATATCAACCGGGCGGTGACCAACAGCCTGAAGCGCGCCAGCCGCATCGGGGATTGGACCCGGCGCGAAGTGCGCCGCACGACCGCCTCCCTCAAACAAAAACTGGATGAATTGCAAAAACTGGAGATCATCCTGAACGGCATTGCCGATGGGGTGATGATCCTGGACATGGATGGGAAGATCCTGATGATCAACCCGGTCGTACGTCGCGCATTCGGCCTCAGTGACACCGATTTTACCGGCCGGCCGGTATTGGAAGTCGTCCCCCACCCGGACCTGCGCAGCCTGCTGGCGACCGGGGCCGACAACCCGCTGCCGGTCCATGAGATCACGTTCGATGACGGCCGGGTCTACAATGGCCAGTATGCGCCGATCGCCGGGATCGGGACGGCGGTAACGATGCAGGATATTTCCTACATAAAGCAGGTCGACCGCCTGCGGAGCGAGTTCGTCCACACTGTATCACACGACCTGCGCTCCCCGCTGACGGCGGTGCTCGGTTACGTGGAACTGTTGGGACGGATCGGCCCGCTCAACGAACAGCAACGGGAATTCGTCCAGCGGATACAGAACAGCGTCCAGAACATCACGGCGCTGGTCAACGACCTGCTCGACCTGGGCCGGATCGAAGCCGGGATGGACATCCGGAGGGAGGTGATCCCCCTGGATGGGATCATCAACTATACGCTGGAACACCTCAACCCGCAGATTCAGGAGAAGAACCAGCGCGTACAGGTCGACCTGCCCGCCAGCATCCCGTCCTTCCGGGGGAACCCCATCCGCCTGCGCCAGATGCTCGACAACCTGGTCAACAATGCCATCAAGTACACACCAGATGGCGGCGAGATCCGCATCCAACTAGAACAACAGGGCGACCTGGCGATCCTGTGCATATCCGACAGCGGGCCGGGCATCCCGCCCCTCGACCAGCCGCACGTATTCGAAAAATTCTACCGCGCCAGCAATGTCCCGAAGGGCGTCGGCGGGTCCGGTCTCGGGCTGGCGATCGTAAAATCCATCGTCGAGAACCACCAGGGACGTATCTGGGTCGAATCGGCGCTTGGCAAGGGGACAAAGTTTTCTGTCATGCTGCCGATCCATGGCGAAGAGAAGAAATCGGTTGGGAAGGCGTGACCTGCCCCCAGAAAACAGCCTCCGCATGGTATGAACCATGCGGAGGCGTTCGCCAAAGGAGGAGACAGTGATGAGCAAGTTGGAGGTGTCCTATTCCCGTCTCCGTCATTATGATAGCCGATGTTCCCTTCCTTGGTCAGCGTCAAAAGTCATGGATTGTTCGTTACTTTCTTCACAAACCTACCGATGGTAGGGACAGGAAGGCGCGCAGGCGGGCGAGCGCCTCTTCGACCGAGTTGTAGGATGCCACCCTCAACGCGGAGTGACTGTTCCCGGCGATCATCTTGGAGACCGCCCGTCCCTGCTGGTGGAGACAATAGACGGGTTTTCCATTTCCCAGAGCCTACGCAATTTCATATCCCACCCCGTGCGAGGGGGTACTGACCTCCGCCACCAAAACGTCGCAGGCGCTGATCCAGGCGACATCCCTTTCGTAGACCTCCCGCCCGGAAACCGTTGCTTCGTGAAGCGCGGCGCTCGCTTCCGCCAGGTGGGCGGTTGGCGCCTCGCAGCCGGCCTCCAGCAGGCAGTCCACGAATTCCCGACCGCCGGTGATGGAACAGGCGAAATAGATGTTCATCTGGAAGGTCCTGTCAAGGTTTGGCCTGGGATTGGCGCAGTCCGTCTTGCCAGCGGCTGCGCCGGCTTTCCAGTTCGGCGCTGAGGGCCATCCAATCCGGGACCAGCAGCGCCAGCCGGGCCGTCTCGTCCGGGAAGAAGAGCGGGGAGAGGAAGAAACGCAGCGCCTGCCGGGATATGGGGAACGCGGTCAGTTCGAGGACGATGACTACGCGCCGGGCAAGCGGGCGGACGAGATTCCGCCGCCAGGCAGCGCTGCTGCGAGGCGGGAAGAGCAATTGCATTTCAGATGGCGAAGTCCGCAGGATGCGTCTATAGGAGATGTTCAGGCGCAGGAACGGGGTCACGATGCGGAGATGGTCCCCAAACGGCTGGACATAGGCTTTCCTGCGGACCGAGATCAGAAAGACCGAGAAGAGCAGCGCGAATCCCCCCACCCCTCCCACGATCCACAAACGCCAATCCTGCACCGACAGGAACGGAACCTGGGGCAGGAGCAGGGGCAGCCCGGCCAGTCCGCCCGCGGTGACCACCAGGAAGATCCCGATGGTCAGGGTCGCCCGCCACCAGCGGCCAAGCATGTAGGGATAGAGCACCAGCAGGTGCCGCGAGCCGCCGGCTGGCATTATTCGTCTTCCGGCGGCGGCAGGACTGTCACATCCGGCGGCTGGTGGTCCGTGCCGGGCAACTGGTCACTGAGCCGGGCGATGGCGCCGGCAAGGCGCTGGCTGCGCAGGCTGAAGGTCACATCGCCGCGCGTCCGCTCGAGGATGCTGCGGACGATATCCGTCTGGCGGCGCAGGCCGTTGGTGATGGCGTCCGGGTAATCCATGGTCACCAGGACGGCATAGATCTCGTCCATGTGGTTGAGCAGGCGCTCCACTTCCTCTGAATAGCCGTGCCGCATGAGATCCAGGATGCGGCGGCGCAATTCTCCCACCACCTCGGCCAGCCCGTTCAGGTAGGTGGCATGGGTCACTTCCAGTTCCTGCGGCGTGGGCAGGGACATGTCCCGGATCAGGCGGCAGGTGATATTGGCCTCGGCGTATTCCTTGAGCGCGTCCTGGGTGTACCCGGCGTGGTACAGGTCCGGGTAATCTGCAAGGCGGCCGCGCAGTTCGGCGGCCAGGGTGCGGGCTTCGGCCAGGTGGGCTTCCATTACGTCCGTGTCGTCGCGATGCACGGCGCGGATGGACAGGGCGCAGGCGCGGGTCAGGGCGCGGGCGTGCGCCAGGGCCTGGTCGCGGGCCGCGGTGCGGGCTTCGAAAATCTGCCGCACCTCGTCCGCAATCTGCTCCAGTTTCTGCATGGTTTATTTCTTCTCCGGCGGATTCTCGGGATTGTTGAACGGGCGGAAGAGGTGTTCGGCGAGCGATGAGTTGCCCGGCAGGTTGATCTCGCCGAAAGCAGCTTCATAACGCGCCAGGTTCTCACCGAGGGCTTTGTACAACAGTTTGGCGCTGAGGGGGGACATCAGGATGCGCGCCCCGACCGAGGCGCGCGTCTCTCCCGGCAGCAGGTGGGCGAAATCCAATACGATGTCGGCCGGGGAATGCGAAATGCGCACCAGGTTGGCATAGATGACGGGTTGTTCGGGTTTGATCTCCAGCGCCGGGGATGCCGGGCGGGCAGGCGGGGGCAGGGCCATGTACTCCTCCAGTTAGAAGGGAATGTTTTCCTCTTCGCCGGGCATCATGCCATCTTCGGCCGGGGCGCCGCCCGCGCCGGGCTCGGAGGATTCTGTGCGGGAGGAGAGGAAACGGACGGTCTGGGCGGAGAGTTCGAAGGAGGCGCGCGACTGCCCGTCCTGCGTGGTCCAGATGCGCGGGCCGCCGGTCGCCTGGTCGACATTCAAACGCCCCTCCACCAGCACCTTCGACCCCTTCTTCAGGTACTGGTTGCAGGTCTCGGCCTGTTTTCCCCAGGCTGAAACGCGGAACCAGATCGTACGTTTGACGCGTTCGCCATTGTTATTGGTATAGTCGTCGTTGACGGCCACAGACAGGTTCGTGACCGCCTGGCCGGAGGGCGTGTATCGCATTTCCGGGTCGCGGCCCAGGTTCCCGGTGATGATTACAGTATGAAAAGTCATGGCTTCCTCCTCGTGATGGATGAGATTGCGATTCGAAGTACAAGCGGCGGACAGGGATCCCGCCCGGATGAATCAATCCATTTTACTCCACTTCCTAGACTGTGAGCGTCACAATCCCGGCGATGGTCAGCAGGGCGCCAATGACGGTCTTCCAGGTGAGCGGTTCACCGCCGAAGATGACGCCCATCAGTATGCCGAATAAGGGGGAGGTGAAGGCGATCGGCATGACCTGGTTGAGCGGCGCGCCCTTGATGGCCGCGTAATAACACAACATGCCGATCGAGCCGGCCACCACCCCGCCGCCGATGACCATCATCAATATGGATTTCGTCCCGGCCTGGGGCAGGGTCTTCCATTGCGGGAATGAGACGATGCCCAGCGCCACCAGCGCCACGGCCGTGCGCAATGTGATGCCGAGTTGGGGCGAGAGGCCGCCCAGGTGCAACCCTTTCTTCTCGAAATAGCCGCCGATACCCCAGGCCATGGCGGTAATGAGCGCCAGCAGTTGTGGATTCATGATGTCTGCCTCCGTTCTGGGATGTACCCTGGAATTTTACCCGAATCCGGGTGGGATTCGGATTCTTGCCAACCGGTTATAATTGGAGTATATTTATCCGATAAATTCCACGAGGTGACAAATGCCCAGTCCCAAACGCTACCACCCACTCCTGGTCGTCCTCCACTGGCTCTCCGCCCTGCTGGTCCTGTTCATGCTGGCAGCCGGGATGCTCTCCTTGAAATGGATGGACAACGAACCGGCCAAGTTCGCACCGCTCGCAGTCCACATGCTGACAGGCATCGCCATCCTGGTGCTGACCGCCGTCCGCCTGGTGACGCGCCTCCTCAGCCGCAAGCCGGCCCCGGCTTCCTCCGGCAGCCGCCTGCTCGACTTCACCGCCGGGGCGGTCCATGTGCTGCTCTATGCCGGGTTGTTCGGGATGGGCATCAGCGGGTTGGGGCTTGCCGCCCTGTCCGGCATCCTGCCCCTGCTGGGAGGCGCGGCGGTCGACCTGCCAATCACATTCTTCGACTACGCGCCGCGCTACGGGCACGGTTACCTCGCCACGGCCCTGGCGCTACTGGCCGGCCTGCATATCGCCGCCGCCCTCTACCACCAGTTCATCCGCAAGGACGGATTGATCGGGCGGATGGGATTCGGCAGGAAGTAAGCCTACGGAGGCGACAAAAAGATGACCAAAGAAACCACGCCCGACCTCCAGCAGGCGCATGAATATTTCTCCAAAACCTGTTTCAACCGCGCCTGGGATTTCCTGGACATGGCCAGCCGGACAGCGGAAGAAGACCGGCAGATGCTCCAACTTGGGCTGGCATCGCTCTGGCATTGGAGCCAGCGGTCGGACTGCACACCGACCCATACAGCCATCGGCGCCTGGCAGGTCTCCCGCATCTACGCCGTGCTGGGCAAGCCGGATGAAGCCCGCCAGTATGGCGAATCCAGCCTGCAGGCCAGCCAGTCCGATGGCGTGCCGCCGTTCTATATGGGTTACGCCTATGAAGCGCTGGCACGCGCCGAAGCCGTGGCCGGGGAGCAGAGCAAGATGATGGAATATCTATCCCTTGCGCGCCAGGCCAGCGAAAAAGTCGCCGACCCGCAGGAACGGAAGGCGCTGCTGGACGACCTGGCAACCATCCGATAGGAAATCCATGGCCGACCTCCAGGCTTTGTTCGACACCTTGAAACCGCTCCTGCAGGCATATCAGCCTCCCTTCACTCCCAAGCAGGATACTGCCTCGGATTACGACCTGTGGTCGTTCCGCGACCTGGCGATCGAAGGACGCAAGCGCAAGGAGGTCTTCTTTGCCGCCATCATCATCCAGAAATCCTATGTCGGTTTCTATTTCATGCCGGTCTACGCCGAGCCCGAAATGAAAACCGTCTTTGCACCCGAACTCTTGAAACTGCTGAAGGGGAAATCGTGTTTCCATGTCAAGTCGCTGACTCCCGAACTGCTGGGACAAATAGAAGGGGCGCTCAAGGACGGCTTCGAATTGTACAAACAGCGTGGCTGGGTGGAGTGAGTCTTCCCCTCCCATGGATCCAAAACGCCCTCTCCTCGCGGAAAGGGCGTTTTTTCTTTACTTGCCTAATACTGTACACGGTTTACTGGCTCATCACCCTCGCCGCCCGCCGCCCGATTTCGACCGCAAAATTCGTCCCCCGGTCCCAGGGGTAGACCTGGCTCATCGAGGCAAAATACACCCCCTTCACCGGCGTCTCGATGGACGGGATATTCTGCGAGTGATCCACCAGCGGCACCGGCTGGGCGTAGGCGGTGCGGAACAGCCAGGCCTTGCGCACCCAGTCCCGCTCGAACTTCGGATTTATCTTTTTCAGCGCGGGCAGGAAGCGCTCCAGCAATTCCTCCTGGCCAAGGCGGAAGAACTCGTGCTCCGGCTCCAGGTAGTCGCCCATGTAAACGATATGGTCGCCGCTGAAATGCTCCGGCGAAACAAAATTGGTATGCTCCACCAGCGCCAGGAACGGATACCCGGCGCTCTTCGGCAGGTTGTACCAGTAGTAGCCTTCCTCCGAGAGTTGGCGCTCGAGCGCCAGCGCCAGCGCCACCGCCCCCATGGACTTCATGCCGCGCAGGCCGTGCAGGTAGTTTTCCGGTAAAGACGGCACGAGCCGCGTCATCGCCTCGGGCGAGAGCGTGACGAGCGCCTTGTCGTATGCCTCGGCCGTCTCACTGCGGACCGTGACCCCGCCCCCGCCTGCCGCGCCCTCGATGCGCGTCACCGGCGTCTGGAGGCGGATCTCCACCCCCACCTTCCGCAACTTCTCTGCGAAAAGATCGGCGAACTCCTGGAACCCGCCCTCGAACGTGCCGAGACGCGTGGTGCGTGCCTTGAGCCGCGCCCACATCCAAGCCATGGTCACCTGCCTGTAGTAACGCTCGCCGAACTTTCCGATCACCAGCGGTTCCCACATCATCTTATACACCTTCTCCCCCGCCCATTTGCGCAACCACGCATCCACGGTGGATTTTTCGAGGGCGCGCCAATTGTTCGTCAGCCGCAGGAACAGGCCTACCAGTCCGAAGCGGATCTTATTGATCCCAAAGCCCAGGCCGGGGAACAACAGCGCCTTGATAATAGAATCGAACGGATGGAATTTCCCGTCATGGTACATCACTGTCAGCGGGCGCGGGAAGATCACCTTCTCCTCCAACCCCAATTCCTTGATGAGACCCAGCATGTGTTTGTCGCTGGCGAACCAGTGGTGGTAGAACTTCTCCACCGACCACTCCCAGCCGGGTTCCCTGAAACCGCTTGCCAGCCCGCCGACATAGTCCGCCGCTTCATAGATGGTGACTGCGTGCCCGGCGCGGCGCAGGTCCCATGCTGCCGCCAGGCCGGCAAATCCTGCCCCGATGATCGCTACTTTCATAAGTACTCCTTATCCCCTGGCACAAATGGCGACCAGGGCAATATCGTCCGCCTGGCTGGCTCCACCCTGGAAAGCGGATACATCCCGCCAGACCTGCTGGCAGAATTCCTGGGCCGTCCCGCCGCGGCGTTGGCGGGCCACCCTCCGCAGGCGGTCGTGGCCGAACGGCTTCCCGAGCGGGTCGAGCATGTCCGGGGCGCCGTCGGTGAAGAGCAGCAGGCTGCCGCCGGGAGGGATGGCAATGGTCTGCTCGTCGAGTCGCACTTCGTCCAGGATGCCGAGCGCCTGCCCGGCGCCGGACTCGAGTCGGGTCTCGCGGCCGTCCTTCGAGAACAGGAGCGGCAGTTCGTGCCCGGCCCGGACATAGGTGAAGGTGCGGGCGCGGCAGTCCAGCAGGCCGTAGATGAGCGTCACGAACAGGCCGTAGGCGTTCATCCCCAGCAGGTGGCGGTTGACATTGGTTAGAACACTGGCGGGCG
>VGNO01000130.1 GCA_016865985.1 Chloroflexota bacterium
CAACTTTAAGGGTCACATTCTGGGAGGTCTCCTGTTTGGTCTTGCGGACAGCCAGGACGATCAGGATCACTCCCCCGATAACGAACAACAGTCCAAGACAAACCAGGGCGCCGCCCATGGTCGCCCACTGCGGTTGTCCTGCAATTGGGTCCAACGAGCCCAGGTATAGAAACCCCCCGATCCCAATACCGCATGCTGATATGAGGAAGAGGACTACGGCTCCTACATACATCCAGGTGACAGGTTTCATGACATCCTCCGTCAGGTTTACAGGGATATACGGTCGATTGCGGCAAGTGTAGCGCTTTCTCCGGGATGTGACAATTGACGAATGTCCGATTTCTTCCAGTTTTCTCGCTCATTCGATGCGCCTTATCCTCCGCCGGGGAATTAACCTTTAGGAGAAATATTTATGGTATAAGAAATTTCCAAAAATCGGGAAGAGCGATCACGGGAAAGGTTGATGACAACACAAAAAGTAGTCGTTGCTGCTGCTCTAGGCGAATGCGTCCACGTGGCCGGGGTGATGAATTTCCTGCGCCTGGCCAAAGCGGCCGGCTGGCGGACGGTCTTCCTCGGCCCGGCGGTTTCAGTGCAGGACTTGCTGGCGGCTGCCCGCCGCGAAAAAGCCGATCTTGTCGGCGTCTCCTACCGCCTTACGCCCGAAACGGGCGAGCGGTTGCTGGGCGAATTCGCCGAGGCGGCCTCGGACCTGCACGCCGCGGGCGTCCGCTTTGCCTTTGGCGGCACGCCGCCGGTGGCCGAACGGGCGCGGGCGCTGGGCTTCTTCGAGCGCATCTACGACGGCGGCGAGCCGCCCGAAGCCGTGCTCGCTTATCTCAAGGGCCAGCCAGCTGAAGGCGCGGGCGAGAAGGATTTTCCCCAAACGACGGTCGAGCGAATCCGCTGGAAATCGCCGTTCCCTATCCTCCGCCACCACTTCGGCCTGCCCACGATGGAGGCCACGCTCGAAGGCGTTGCCCAAATTGCCGAAGCGCAGGCGCTGGATGTCATCTCATTGGGCATTGACCAGGATGCGCAGGAGAACTTCTTCCACCCTGAAAAGCAGGATCCGCGCCGCAGGGGGGCGGGCGGCGTGCCGGTGCGCTCGGCGGAGGATTACCGCGCCCTCCACGAGGTCAGCCGGCGCGGCAACTTCCCGCTCCTGCGCACCTACTCCGGCACCGACGATTTCATCCGCCTGGCGGAAATGTACCTCGAGACAATCCACATCGCCTGGGCGGCCATCCCGCTCTTCTGGTTCAACCAAATGGATGGGCGCGGGCCGTGGGACCTGGAAGGCTCGCTCCGCGAACACCAGCGGGTGATGGCCTGGTACGGGGCACGCGGCATCCCGGTCGAGTTGAACGAGCCGCATCACTGGGGGATGCGCGACGCGCCGGATGTGGTCTTCGTAGTCTCGGCTTATCTCTCGGCATACAACGCCCGCGCCTTCAGCGTGCAGGATTACATCGCCCAGATGATGTTCAACAGCCCGCCCGGTCTTTCGGACGCGATGGACCTGGCGAAGATGCTCGCCATTCTCGACCTCATTGCTCCCCTCTCCCGTTCTGGGAGAGGGGCCGGGGGTGAGGGGAATTTCCGTATCTGGCGGCAGACCCGCACCGGCCTGCTCAGTTTCCCGCTCGACCCGGCGGCGGCGCGCGCACACCTTGCCGCCAGTGTCTATCTGCAGATGGCGCTTCGCCCGCACATCGTCCACGTGGTAGGGCATAGCGAGGCGCATCACGCCGCGACCGCCGAGGATGTCATCGAATCCTGTAAACTGGCGCGCCGCGCCATTGAAAATGCCCTCGCCGGACAACCGGATATGACCGCCGATCCAAAAGTGCAGGAACGGCGCGCGGAACTGGCTGCCGAGGCGCGCTTGACGCTGGATGCCATCCGCTCCCTGGCCGCGCCGGGCGCGCCGGACCCGCTGACCGATCCCGTGACGCTGGCGCGCGCCGTCACCTGCGGCATCCTCGACGCGCCGCCGACGTTGAATCACCGCTATATTTTCGAGGATATTCCCATGAGCCTGGCGCCGATGGCCTCGCTGGGCGAACGCTACGGCGTCTCGGTGCGCGGCATGGACGCCATCATCCGCCTGGCCTGCATCGTCCACCGCACCGATTACTGGCGGCGCGGGCGGACGCTGGACAAGTTGGGCATTCACGATCTGAGCGTTTCCGAACTGACGCGTTATGTCAACAAAGGTGTGTTGGAGTGAGCGCGGCAACGCGCATAATAGAATCTGCTCTATTGCTGGTCACTTGGAGGCGCAATGAAAGTCAACGATTGCATGAAACACAAAGTTTTTTCCATCCCCTCATCCGCCACCATCCGTGAGGCGGCGGAGGTCTTCGTCGCCCGCCACATCGGCCTGCTGCCGGTGGTGGATGAGGACGGAAAACTGGCCGGCGTGGTCGGGCTGCGCGACCTGCTCACCCTGGAACTGCCCGATTTCGTCAACCTCGTTCCCGATGTGGACTTCGTCCACGATTTCGGCGCGGTCGAGACGACCCGGCCTTCGCGGAAAGAACTCGGCCAGCCTGTGACGGTCCTGATGCGCGAGGCGGTCAGCGTGGTGGAGGAATGCGGCCTGCTGCGCGCCTATGCCTTGATGCTCCAGCACGATGTGCACGACCTGCCGGTCACCTCCGCGGACGGGAGGCTGGTCGGCGTCGCCTCGCGCGTGGACATCGGCACGGCCATCCTTTCGTACTGGAAATCCCTGGAACCAATGAAGAAATGATCCTCGCCGCCATTCTTTCCAGCCTGATCTTTCTCGTTAGCCTGTGGCTGATCTTCTCCGAGAAGCTCAACCGTACCATCACAGCCATTGCCGGGGCAGCGCTGATCGTTGGCCTGGGTAAACTCCTCGGCTTCTATTCCGAAGCCGAGGCGCTGGCGGCGGTGGATTTCAACACCCTCGGCCTGCTGCTGGGGATGATGATCCTGGTCGCTCTGCTGGAACCGACAGGCTTCTTCCAGTGCCTGGCCGTCTGGACCGGGCGCGTCTCCCAGGGCCGCCCCGTTCGTTTGCTCGTCCTGCTTGGCACAGTGACGACCGTGCTTTCCATGTTTCTCGACAATGTGACCACCATCGTGTTGATCGCGCCGGTGACCATCCTGATCTGCGAAATCCTGGGCGTGAGCACGATTCCCTATTTGATCGCCGAAGCCTTGCTTTCGAATACCGGCGGCGTGGCCACCCTGATCGGCGACCCGCCCAATGTGCTGATCGGCTCGTCGGCCGGGTTTTCGTTCATCGATTTCCTGGTCTATTCGCTGCCGGTGGTGGTGGTGGTCTGGCTGGTAGCCCTGCTCCTGCTGCGTTATCTGTTCCGCCGCGAACTGGCGATGCGGCCGCGCAACGCGAAAGCGGTAAAACGGCTGAATCCGGCAGAGGCGCTCAACGATCCGAAAACGGCGCGCCGCGTGTTGATCGTGCTGGGCGCTGCCATCCTGTTCTTCTTCGTGCATCACTTCCTGCACATCAGCCCTTCGTTCGTCGCCCTGAGCGCGGCGGCCTTGGCCCTGGTTTGGGTGCGGCCGGACATGAAGAAAACGCTTGAGCGCATCGAGTGGAGCGTGCTGGTGTTCTTTGTTGCCCTGTTCGTCATGGTCGGCGGCTTGGAAGCATCGGGTGCGCTGACCTGGTTGGTGGGGATTCTCGAAGGCGCGGCCGGCATGCCGCCGGTTCTGTTCGGGGTTCTGGTCATCTGGGTTGTGGCCGGCCTCTCCGCCGTGGTGGATAACGTGCCGATCACCATCGCGCTCATCCCGGTCATTCAGGGGCTGGGCGCAAAAGGCGTGAATATTACTCCTTTGTGGTGGGCGCTGGCCTTTGGGGCTGGCTTTGGCGGCAACGGCACCATCATCGGCTCGACGGCCAACATTGTGGTAGTCTCCCTTTCGGAAAAAACACGCACCCCCATCACCGCGAAACTGTGGAACAAGCGCGGCCTGCCGGTCATGCTGGCCACCTGCGCGGCGGCGAGTATCTTGTATGCTCTGGCTTACCCGCTTTTCTGACCGAAAATGCAGGGCGGAATTAATTCCACCCTACCCAAACCGGCGGGCAATTACTCTGCCTCGCCGGTTGTTTCGCGTCTGATCAGTCCGTGCACGCTGGCGGTTGGCAGGACAGCCAGGATGCCGTTGCCGGGCTTGTCGAGATCGCCCACCACCGAATCGGTGGCCCGCAACACTTTCTGCGCCAGCGCATCACTGTCGACAATTGTAAACAATGTGTGGCTGATGTCTTCCTGGTGGTGGTAGAAAGCCTCCAGGCTGGGGATGAGCGGCAGATCTTCCCGAAGGCCTGCCTTCTGGCGGATGCGCCCCAGTCCCGTAGAGGGGAGGATGGTGATGCCGCCCACGCCAGCCTTCTCCCAGGCTGCCAGCACTTCCTCGAGACGGTCTGGGTCGTTCAGTACGAGCAGGATCAGGTACATCAGGCAATCTCCTTTTTCCGGTCGGGCTGTTCCGGTTCTTCCGTCCTGGATGGGGTGTTCGAAGGCCTTCTGAAAAGGATTCGCAGAAGCGGCGGTGTGACCAGCGTACTGACCAGGATCATCCCGATGATGGCGGAAAACTCATCCTGGGAGACCAGCCCGGCAACAATGCCGACATTGGCGACGATCAAGCCCACTTCGCCGCGCGAGATCATCCCTGCTCCCAACTGCCAGGACTCGCGCCAGGGAAGTCCGCCGAGGCGAGCCCCAAAGCCGGAGCCGATGAACTTGGTGATGAGCGCAGTCAGGATGACCGCCAGCGTCAGCCAGAGGGCCGATAATTCGAGGTGGCGCAGGTTGACCGACAGACCGATGCTGACGAAAAAGATCGGCACGAAGAGACCATAGGCAAGGGCGTGGATCCCTGCTTCCATCCGCTCCTTCTCGTGTGTACGTGCGAAGGCCAGCCCCGCCAGGAATGCGCCGGTGATGGCGGCCATGCCTCCCAATGCCTCCGCCGCCACCCCGAAGACGAGCATCACGATGAGCGCCAGGCTCAGCATACCCTGGCTGATGGGCAGGCGTGCCGTCACTTTCGTCAGCCAGGGAAGGACCCAGAAGCCGAACGCAACCGATAATCCCAGGAAAAGAACCATCCTCCCAAGGATCAAGAGCAATCCGGCGATACTCGTCCCGCCCTCGACGATGGCCATGAATCCGGACAGGAGAAGGATCACCAGGACATCGTCGAAAACCGCCGCCCCCAGAAGTCCGAGCCCGACCCGGCTGCGCAGTACTTTCAGTTCCATCAAGGTCTGGGCGGAAATGCTGACAGATGTTGCTCCGAGGGTAATCCCCAGGAATGCGGCTGCCTCGCCTTCCATCCCGAACATCAGCCCCAGTCCCCACCCAAAACCGACCGGTAGCAGCACGCCGAGGGCTCCTGCCAGGGCCGAAACCCGGGTGTTGCGCGTCAATTCGCCGAGGTGCAATTCCAACCCGGCGATGAACATCAACAGCAATACTCCCAGTTCGCCGAGTTCATGAATGGTATCGGCCAGGGATGTGCTATCGACGAACGGCAGGTGGGCAATATCCAGCAGGGACGGGCCGAGCAGGATGCCGACCAAGATCTCACCCAACACCGAGGGCTGCCCCAGGCGGGCGCTGAGGTAACCGGCGGCTTTGGCCGCCAGCAGGATAATGGCGAGTTCGATCGCCAGTTGCAGGAAGGGGGAGAACTCAGCGCTCATGGTTGGAAAAGTTTACCATGAAAATTCCTGGCGGGAACCGCAGGTGACTGGAATGTGATATTGTTCCTGTCTGTTAGCGCCGGTTGTCCTATCGCCGGCAGGAGGAAGGATTTATACTTGTCTTCGATGCGAATGGAAGGAACCCAAGATGACACTCCTCGAGCGGTTTCATGAATGGCAGGAAGGCATACTCAAGCGTTCCCTGGAGAAGTTCCCGGAGCGCAAGGCGCGATTTAACACCCCGGCTGGGATCGAGGTCCCGCGGGTGGCGTTGCCTGGTCTCGATACGCCCGACGAACACGGGATACTCGACGAACGGTACATGGACAAATTGGGATTCCCCGGCGAATATCCCTTCACGCGCGGCATCCAGCCGACGATGTACCGCGCCCGCCTGTGGACGATGCGCCAGTACGCCGGGTTCGCCAGCGCCGAGGAGACCAACGCCCGCTACCGTTACCTGCTCGGTCAGGGGCAGACCGGCCTCTCGGTGGCTTTCGACCTGCCCACGCAGATCGGCTACGACGCCGACGACCCGCTTGCCGCGGGCGAGGTGGGCAAGGTCGGCGTTTCGATCTCGTCTATCCGCGATATGGCGCAGTTGTTCGAGCGGATCCCGCTCGACAAGGTGTCCACATCCATGACCATCAATGCGCCGGCTGGCATCCTGCTGGCGATGTATATCGCCGTCGCCAGGCGCCAGGGGGTGGAGATGAAGCAGTTGCGCGGTACCATCCAGAACGATATCCTCAAGGAATACGTGGCGCGCGGCACGTACATTTTCCCGCCTGCGCCGTCGATGCGGCTCATCACCGACATCTTCTCGTTCTGTTCCAGTGAGGTCCCCAACTGGAACACGATCTCGATCTCGGGCTACCACATCCGGGAGGCGGGTTCGACTGCCGTGCAGGAAGTGGCGTTCACCCTGGCGAACGGCATCGCATATGTGGAAGCCGCCATCAAGGCCGGGTTGGACGTGGACGCCTTCGCGGGCCAACTCTCGTTCTTCTTCAACGCCCACAACAATCTTCTGGAGGAAGTGGCAAAATTTCGCGCCGCGCGCCGCATGTGGGCACGCATCATGCGCGAGCGGTTCAAAGCGCAGAAACCAGCCAGTTGGCAATTGCGTTTCCACACCCAGACCGCCGGATGCACGCTGACCGCGCAGCAGCCCGAAAACAACGTGGTGCGGGTGACGTTGCAGGCGTTATCGGCTGTTCTGGGTGGGACGCAGTCCCTGCATACCAACAGCATGGACGAGGCCCTCTGGCTGCCCACCGAGAAATCGGTCCGTGTGGCGCTGCGCACCCAGCAGATCATCGCTTATGAGTCAGGCGTGGCTGATTCGGTCGATCCACTGGCGGGTTCGTATCTGATCGAACATCTGACCAACGAGATCGAAAAGGGCGCGGACGATTACATTGCCAGGATTGACGAGATGGGCGGCGCGCTGCGATCCATCGAACGCGGCTACATGCAGAACGAGATCCAAAACGCCGCTTACGCCGCCCAGCAGGCAATCGAGAAGAGAGAAGAAATCGTTGTGGGTGTGAACACATTCGAGGTTGAGGAGGAAAGAAACCTGGAGAGACTGGTGGTTGATCCAAAAATCGAGGCCGGGCAGAAAGCCAGGTTGAGAGGACTCAAAGAGAGCAGGGATGGGCGGAAAGTAGAAGAGTGCCTCGGCCGGCTGGCGGAAGCCGCCAAGGGGGACGGGAATTTGATGCCGCTATTCATCGAATGCGTGGAGCATGAAATCACACTCGGCGAGATCTGCCATGCCTTGCGCAGGGTGTGGGGTGAATTTGTCCCAGAGGGGTTTTAGTTCCAGGCGCCCGATCTTACTGCTTCCTGAAAAAATTCTAAACAGGAACTACCAAGAACCAGGCGGCCTGTGCAAAGATTTTTTTCGTTTATCTTCGCAGTACCGTGTACTCACGCCGTTCCCTGTGCAGGAAGAGCAGGAACCCTGCCAGCCGCAGCCCGGCGCTCAGCCATAACGCCCCGCCCAGGCCGATGATGCCCGCCAGGGCGGTGCCGATCATCGGCGCCAGCATGGCCGACAGGTATTGCATGGACTGAGCCAGGGCGACGAAGGTGGCGCTGTATTCCGGCGGGACGGTCTTCATCAGTTCATCGAAGAAGACCAGGTCTAGACCGGACTGGAACAACCCGGCGATGCCGGCGAAGACCATGATCCATGCCACCTGTGGGACGGCCGCTGTGAGCGCCGGGTAGAAGGCCATGCCGAAGGTGGTGGCGAGTAGGACGAAGCGTCCGCCGCGCAGGCGCGAG
>VGNO01000131.1 GCA_016865985.1 Chloroflexota bacterium
GATGAATATTTCTCCTTCGCCGGCGCGGATGGCGCGTGCCGCCTGGTTGACAGCGTTCAGGCCGGACGCGCACAGGCGGTTGAATGTCACAGCGCCGGTCTCGGGGGGCAGACCGGCCAGGAGGAGGGCCATCCGCGCCACATTGCGGTTGTCTTCTCCGGCCTGGTTGGCGCAACCAAAATAAACTTCTTCGATCGATTTCGGATCGAACGGGTTACGCTCGAGGATGGCTCTGATGACCAGTGCAGCCAGGTCATCAGGCCGGATGGATGCCAGTGTTCCCCCCAGGGCGCCGATGGGCGTGCGGATGGAATCGATGATGACAGGTGTGGGCATGGAATAGCCTCCAGACTGACGAGGGTGGTTGACAGCGGATGTAATTCTACCACCGGAGGTAAAAAAAAAGGCCGCACACCGTTTCCGGTATGCGGCCATACGGCATTGGGGAACAGGATTACTTCACTACCGGCAGTTCGGCCGCGATCCAGGCTGTGATGCCGCCCGCGAGATTGCGGACATTGGTGTAACCCAGGAAATTCAGGTACATCATGGCAATCGCGCCGCGGTGACCGGATTTGCACGTTATGACGATGGCAGCGGCCTTGTCGGTGGGCAGAAGGCTCAGGTTGGCAGGCAGGTCGGGGATCGAGACCAGGACTGCGCCTTCGATGTGGCCGTCGGCATCCCACTCAGCCTGTGAACGGACATCCAGGATGAAGGGAACCGTCCCACCGACGATCTCGGTATTGAAATCGGCTGGTTTTACTGTATTGTATCCTGCCGGCAGGGCGGTGAGGTAGGCATCCAAATCTTCAAGGCGGGTCGCATCCACAGTCGGAACGGTTCCTGCAACAGGGGCAGGAGGCAGACCGGGCTCGAGGGCGAAACCGCCCTTTGCCCAAGCGCCGGTACCGCCGCCCAGGTTCACGACATCCGTGTAACCCAACATACGCAGGGCGACCATCCCCAGCGCACCGCGATGACCGGAGGCGCAATAGATGACGATCTTCTGGTCGAGGGCTGGGAGTTTATCCAGGTTCTTCAGCAGGTCATGGATGTCGACACTGATCGCTCCCGCGATGTATCCGGTGGATTCGATCTCGGAGGTCTGGCGGACATCCACCAGGAAGGGAGTCTCGGTCGCCAGAAGTTCGTTGAGAGCGGTAGCGCTGATCGAATAGTAACCTTGGTCTGCCGGCAGGGCAGCAACGAATTCGGCCAGGACAGTCGCCCAATCCACATACCCTGCAACCGGCATGCCGGCGGATTTCCAGGCGCCCAGGCCGCCAGCGAGGTTGACCACATCGGTATAGCCCATCATGCGGAGCGCCATGGTAACCATCGCACCGCGGTGACCGGATGCGCAGTAAACAACGATCCGGGCATCGGTCTCACCTGGGAGTTGGCCAAGGTTGGTCAGGAAATCCGAGAAGGGTAGCAGGATCGCACCTTCGATATATCCAGCCGAGTCCCAATCGGCCTGGGTGCGGACATCCAGGATGAAGGGATCGCTTTCGGCCAATTCAGTTGCCAGGGCATCCGATTTGACGGCGTAGAAGCCTTCCGGCAGGCTGGTCAGGAAATCGTTGAGGGTCGTGAAGAGCAGTTCATCGTCGACAAGTGGTGTGCTGATGGCAGCCGGTGCAGCGGGAAGACTGCCGGTGACGAGTGGCATCCCGGCTTTTCCCCAAGCGCCTGTCCCACCACCCAGGTTGCGGACATTGGTGTAGCCCAACAGCCGGAGGGCCATCATTCCGAATCCACCCCGGTGGCCTGAAGCGCAGTAGATGACGATTGAGTCATCCAGACCGGGGAGCTTGTCCAGGTTGTTCAGAAGGTCGCGGATCGGGATGTTGATCGCGCCTTCGATATAGCCACCGGTTTCGATCTCGGCGACTTCGCGGACATCCACCAGGAAGGGTGGATTCTCAGCCAATTCGGCGCTCAGGTTGGCAGCGCTGACGGAACCGAATCCCTGCTCTGCAGGTACTGTAGCCCAGAAATCGGCCAGCAGTGTGGGCAGGTCGAGCGCGACCGGCTCCTCGGTCGCGACCACTTCCTCGGTCACGACTGGTTCAGTCGTCTCGACGACCTCGGGCTCTGACGGCGTGCAGGCTCCGAGCAGCATGCTGAATACGATCAGCAATGCCAGGGGGAGATACAACTTTTTCAACATGGTTTCTCCTTCTTGAAAAAAAAAGAATAGGGTTCCCATCAAGGTATCGATGATGGGACAGCAGGGACGATCACCGGCCGGTTGGCCGGAACTTCAACGGGGTCTACCTTGTCTGGCGTCAGGAACAAGGCTGCATTACCGTGGCAGGAATTACATGATTCTGCCTGGGGGGTTCTCAACTGGATGTTGTGAGGGGTGGTATATACCCAGGTAGGCAGAGAGTTGAAATTAGGGAGCAGGTTCTCTCCATAGAACGAGAACCCATCCGCAGTCGCCGGTACATGTCTCAGGGTCACATATCTGTATGGCCGGGTATAACTCCGCTCAGGGTTGAGGCCGATCTGGAAGGTTAGATATGTGGCTTCCGTCTGGAAATAGGGATTGCCGGTCTTCTCGCTGATTGCCACATGGCAACCATCGCAACTGGTGTAGGTGATCGAATGGCATACCTGGCAGGCTAGGTCCGCCCCATGTACGGAATGCATGTCATTATCAGAGGTCCCCAGGGTCACATCGGCGTGACATGATTCGCAGGATGGGGATTGCAATCCATCATAGCGGTGGTCAGCCGGAGCCATTGCAGCCGCTTCTGGGTTGATGTGGCACTGGGTGCAGAGCGCCGGATCCCCATGGAGTTCATGGTTCTTGTGGCAATCCATGCAACTCATTCGGCCCTGGCGGAAATGAACATCGCCTGGATAACCTTCATTCAAACCGAGATACTCATTTCCCACCCGGCTGCCATGACAGGCTGTGCAGGAACGGGTCATGGGAGGCGTGCGAAGGAAAAGGTGTCCATCGAAGAAACCACCGCCTACACTGGCTGGCTGGCTCACGTGACAGTCGCCGCAGGTGGTATGGCAACGTGCACAATGGTTGCCAATCACTTGTTCAATTGCGGCGTGGTTTTCCGGTACACTGCGGGTCTCCAATACCGTCCAATAGCCGCGCAGAGTGGAATGAAGGCTATTTTCATAAGACGATGCAACATCCACGTGACATTCACTACAAGCATTGGGTGCGCCATCACTGGGTCGCGCCACCAAGCCTTCATGGGCAATTTCCTTGTCAGAAGACTGTGTCCCGGAATGGCAATCCGTACAGGGGAGATACCCGTGAACGGTAAGCGGGAATTCCTCAGCATCCACTAATACTTTCTGCCATGGCTCCAACGGAGCCACAGAGCCTCCTCAACCAACCCCCGACGATTCGCCCTCACCCACTTCCTCGACCTGTTCGGCAGTTGCGACCAACCGCTCCTGTCTAGTGTGACAAGCAAGACATTCGTTGACCTCCCCAGCAGACTCAGCGCCAGCCAGTGGTATCGCTTCGACCACCTGTTCGGAGAGATCCGGTATAT
This sequence comes from Chloroflexota bacterium, assembly GCA_016865985.1. GTDB lineage: Bacteria > Chloroflexota > Anaerolineae > Anaerolineales > Villigracilaceae > VGNO01. The sequence continues at coordinate 3,537 of VGNO01000131.1, forward strand.
CCAATCCAACCGGGGAATCGAGGTCGATGCTGGCCGATGGATTGGTGGGTCGACAACTTACAAGTAATAGGATGCCCGCCAGGAACATGTATGGCGTTCTCGCATGTCGCATAATGCCTGCCTTGACAATGGTTTGTACATCTTTGCACAAAAATTAACAAGTGTTTTACATAACAATCCCTTATAGGATTTACCTATCCCTTCCATAAGCATAAACGATGTTAATATTATTTCAAAGGCTTGAGTTACCTATGGTTTCTGTGCTATCATTCACAAGAAAGGGTTCGCCTATGTTGGATGTCCATCAATTGAATGTATTCCTGGCGGCAGCCGAGGCCCTCAATTTCACCCAGGCTGCGCAGCAATTACACATGACGCAGCCAAGTGTCAGCCAGCACATTCATGGACTGGAGCGTCATTTCGACATGCAGTTGTTCCTGCGGAATGGCCGCAACCTGGAATTGACAGACGCCGGCATGGCCTTGTTGCCGCTGGCGAAAGAGGCGGTAATGCTCTCCACGCGCATTGACGAAACCATGACTTCCCTCAAAGGCGGAATTTTCGGCCACCTGGTGGTGGGTTGCAGCACCACGCCGGGAAAATATATTCTCCCCATCCTGCTGGCGCAGTTCCGTCGCCAATATCCGCAGGTGAGAGTCACCTGCCAGGTATTGCCGCAGGTGGATGCCCTGCAAAGCCTGGAGGATGGAAACGCGCATTTTGCCCTGTTCAGCCTGCCGCATGACAGTTTCCCGGATGTCGAGGCGGTGGCCTATATTTGCGACCCCATCGTTCTCATCGCGCCCCTCGACCACCCCTGGGCGCAGCGCGGGGAGATCGAGGCCTCGGAACTGATCGAGGGCGATTTCATCATACGCGAATCTTCCTCCGGTACGGTCAATGCGGTGCGTGAGGCGCTGGCAAAACATAATATTTCTTATGCCAATTTGCGAATATTGATTACGCTCGGAAACGCGGAAGCCGTCGCCATGGCTGTGCAGGAAGGGATTGGGTTGGGCTTTGTCTCGAAACCGGTCGTTGACCGCCTGTGCCACGGCAAGGTGGCCGCAATAAAGATCCAGGGCATGGACATTTGCCGCCAGATTTACATTGGTCGCAACAGCCGGCGCATGCCCACCAACGCGCAGAAGGCTTTTTGGGAATTCATCACTTCCGAGAACCACGAGAAGTTGGAAGTGTGATTGAAGGATCACCCTCATGCTGAAAAACCACATTAAGTTACTCCTCGCCAGCGGATTGCTCGTCGGCCTCATCAGCCTGTCGCTGCTCGCGGGATCGGCGGGCGCCTCCCCCCGTCCGCAGGAGGCGACGACGCCCACAGTCACGCCCGAGCCGACCGCGCCGCCGAAAGCCTGCTTCGAATGTCATCCCGATAAGCACGTTTCCTGGTTGGAAAGCCCTCACGCCCATTCCTTCGAAGATCCCATTTTTCAAGAAGGTTGGGTAAAAATGGAACATTCCGGCGAGTGCCTGTTGTGCCACAAGGCAACTTACGATAAAGCCTCCGATACCTATGAAAGCGAGGGCGTCTCGTGCGAGGCGTGCCACGGGCAGGGCGACCCGGATCACCCCCCGGCGCGCATCTCTGTGCGCTCCGATGAGGAATATTGCGGCACATGCCATCCCACCACCCTGGGCGAGGCGCGCCTTTCAGGACATTCCACCGAGAATGGGGTGCGCTGCGTGGACTGCCACGATCCTCACAGCCAGGAAGTTCTGTTCGAGAATCCGAACGACATGTGCAAAAATTGTCACAGCGCGGACGACCTGGGCGAAATGGAAGAGGCGCTCAGCCACTTGCACTTCCGCGATAACATTCCCTGCGCCAGTTGCCACACCCTGGATGTTCCCCATACCTTCCTGTTCAATTTCCAACACGAAAAGACCGCCTCGTTTTTCAAGGGCTTCGATTGCGCCTCCGAGATCACCGCCAGCGTTGCCAGCCGGGTAGGGACGAGCCACGAAGCGCTTGGCAGCTACGTCAAGGACCAGATGAACTGGCCCGTCGTGCATCGCGTTTCGCGGCTCGAGTCTGCGCCGCAGTGCGCGGATTGTCACGTGATGGACGAAAAACTCCGCGCCGATTTTGCCGCGCTCGGATACACCGTGGAAGAATTGGACGACCTTTCGTGGGAAAGCGAAGACTTTCCCGCGCTGACTGAAACCGATCTCACCAAACTGGTCGCCACCCCGCGCCGAAACTGGGGCTGGCTCTACTGGCTGGTCGGCGTTGTTGCATTATTCGGCATCTTTGAATTTTCTGTGGCGCGAAAAATGACCGGCGGCGCGCAGGTTTCGTTGAAAGAGTATCTGTCTTCACTCTTCCGGAAAAAGCCCGTCAGAGATAAAAAGAAAGACGACCAACGCGGCGAGGAAGAATAACATGACAAACACAACCGACCCCAAACTCTCCCGAAGGGATTTTCTGAAAGTCTCGCTGGCTGGCCTGGGCGGATTGGCGCTGGCCGCGAATCAAATGGATCCCGCCCGCGCCTCCTCTGGCGAGGAACTACCGCTTGAGGAACATTGGGCATTGCTTTACGATGCCACGATGTGCATTGGCTGTCGCGAATGTGAAACCGCCTGCAAGAGTTACAACAAACTCCCCGAAGAGGATGTGGACGATCTGGGCGGGAACACCTTCACCCTGATTAAACTCTATCAGTCCGAGGATGGCGCGCAGAAATCCTTCCGCAAATATCAGTGTATGCACTGCGTTGACCCCGCTTGCGCGGCTTCGTGCCCGGTGAGCGCGCTACACAAACTGGAAAACGGCCCGGTAGTCTACGACTCGTATAAGTGCATCGGCTGTCGCTATTGCATGCAGGCCTGCGCGTTCGGCGTGCCGCGCTACGATTGGTCGCTGGCATACCCTTTCATCCGCAAGTGCGAGATGTGCCATCACCGCGAGGCGGGTCCCGCCTGCGCGGGGATTTGCCCCAAGCAGGCGCTCATTTTTGGCAAGCGCAGCGACCTGCTGGAGATCGCCAAGGTGCGGATATCCGTTAACCCCGGCAAGTACTTCGAGGATCGCGTATATGGCGAATTCGAAGGCGGGGGAACCTCCGTTTTGATCCTATCCTCCGTCCCGTTCGAGGCGATCGGCCTGCCCTCGCTGGACGCCAAGCCGCTTCCCGATCGGACGCAATGGGCTCTCAATATCGTCCCGCTTATTTTCTTCGGTGTGGGCGGCGCGATGTCCGCCGTCTATCAGCGCACGAAAAATAAAGAAAACAAATCAGAGGAGACAAAGCCATGACGAGCATCACCCTTCCCATCGTCAAGCAAAAGGTCTCGCTCAGCACGGTCATTCTTATGGGACTCGCAGCGCTCGGCGCGTTCGTGGCCCTCTTCCGCTGGGTGGACGGATTCAGCCTGGTCTCCAACCTGAGTGACTCGCGTCCGTGGGGCATTTGGATCAGTTTCGACCTGTTGGTGGGCGTACCCATTTCTGCAGGCGCGTTCATCCTCGCGGCCACCGTTCACATCTTTCACATGGACAAGTACCGCCCCATCCTGCGCCCCGCCCTGCTGACCGGTTTCCTCGGCTACCTCATGGTCATCCTTGCATTGCTGGTTGATCTCGGCCAACCCCAACGCATCTGGCACATGATGGTCTACTGGAATATCCATTCACCCCTCTTTGAAGTCGGCATGTGCGTGATGACCTACACCGCGGTGCTGTTTCTCGAATTCAGTCCGCCCGTGCTGGAAAAACTGGGATGGACGACGCTTTTGCAATACCTGCGTAAAATTTCCATCCCCATCGTCATCCTCGGTGTGACGCTGTCCACCATGCACCAATCCTCGCTTGGGTCGCTGTTCCTGATCGTTCCCTTCAAAATGCACCCGCTCTGGTACACCTCCCTGCTTCCGCTGATTTTCCTCGTCTCGGCCATCGCGGTCGGGTTTGGGATGGTGATTTTCGAGTGCGCGATGTCTCATCAGGTGTTTGGCGGGAACGTCCGCCGCGATATTTTCGAGGGGCTTGCCAAAGGGATGCTGATTTCCTTGAGCCTGCTCCTGCTCATCAAACTCGGCGACCTGATCGTGGCGGGTGACTTGAGACGATTATTCGAGGGTAGTTTCCAAAGCGCAATGTACTTGCTCGAAAACGTGGTCGGAATTATTTTGCCCATCTCGATCCTGCTCATCCCCAAACTGCGAAAGGACATCGCCTGGATTTTCCGCGCCGCGCTCCTGACCGTGATCGGGCTGGTCATTGCCCGTCTCAACATTGGACTGGTCAGCATGGCAGGCGTTCCATACGTTCCTCATATCCTGGAACTGGCTGTGACAGTTGGCTTATTCTCGGCAGGGATTCTGGCATTTGGATACGCAATGAAGAACCTGCCCCTCGAAGAAGCATGAAAAAAACGA
>VGNO01000132.1 GCA_016865985.1 Chloroflexota bacterium
ATACGCTGTTTTTTCCCTGTGGATACGGCAGGGGCTAAAGTTGCCGCCTGTGCCAGGAAACGGGCACGGCCGCGCGCCGCAGCCTGGGGGTTGCGGTCTGCTGGTACCTTCAGCAGTTCGATGGCTTTTATCAATTTTGGATCCTGTTCCAGCTTCATATTTACTCTTTTTCCATGTACCGCTGCAGGCTGGTCAGGGCGCGGTGTTGCAGGGACTTCACCGCGCCGATCGGTTTGTCCAATGCCCTGGCGACCTGTTCGTTCTCCCAGCCTTCCAGGTATTTCAGTATGATCACCTGCTGCTGGTCGGGCGTCAACTTGCGCAAGGCGCACCGCACTTGTTCCTGCCGGATATGCAACCCGGCCTGTTCCTCCGGCCCGGGACCGGCAACTGCAAAGTTCTCGTCCAGTTCGACCGGGATTTCGGTTTTCGCCCGGTAGGAATCGATTACCCAGTTGTGGGCAGTCCGGTAGAGATAAGCCTGGAGGTGGGACTGCGGGCCTTTCGATTTCTTCAAAGCCACCAGGAAACGGCTGAAGGTATCCGCCACGCATTCCTCCGCCTGGGTCTGGTCGCCCAGCAGGCGCAGGGCATAACGGAACAACCCCGGGCTGAACAAGTCGTAGATCTGGGCCAGCGCCTGGCGGTCGAACTGGTGGGCTAAGTGGAGGAGTTCTGCCTCGTTTGGCACGACTGATTTCATAATGTATGACGATGGTGCGAATTCCCGGATACGGATGGCGCCATTGGCGGGGAAGTGTGCCCGCTCCTGAAGTGTATCAGCCTTTTGTAAAGGAGTGGTAAACCATTTCTGCTTCCTGGATAGATATCCGAACTGGAACCGCCAACAATCATGCAGTCAGTGCAGTTTTGGGTTCGTTATTTCGCAGTACCCTGTAATATACTAGAATATTATCATAAATATTGACATATCCCTCCCGGCGTGCTATAATCCCGCCGCAATCCGGACGGAAGCCGGGCGTGCAAGGAGAACTGGAAACGATGTCTGAACTGGCGATCAAGAACCTGCATGTCATGATCGAAGACAAGGAAATCCTCAAGGGACTCGACCTGACGATCAAACAGGGCGAGGCGCATGCCATCATGGGACCGAATGGGACGGGAAAGTCGACCCTGGCCTACACCCTGATGGGTCATCCCAATTACACCGTCACCGAAGGCGAGATCTGGTTCAAAGGGCAGGATGTGCTCCAGTTGGAACCGGACCAGCGTTCGCGCCTCGGCATGTTCCTGGCTTTCCAATACCCGGTCGCCATCCCCGGCGTGACGGTCGCCAACTTCCTGCGGTCGGCGCTCAACGCCCGGCGCCGGGCGGCCAACCCGACGGATAAAGGCATCCCGATCCCGGAATTCCGCAAGATGTTGAAGGAAAAGATGGAATTGCTCAAGATGGATTCCAATTTTGCCGGGCGTTACCTGAACGACGGTTTCTCCGGCGGGGAAAAGAAACGGGCGGAGATCCTCCAGATGGCGACCCTGCAACCCGAGATCGCCATCCTGGATGAGACCGATTCCGGCCTCGACATCGATGCCCTGCGGGTCGTCTCGGAAGGCGTCAATGCCCTCAACGGACCGGACCTGGGCGTACTGGTCATTACCCATTACCAGCGCCTGTTGAACTACATCAAACCGCAATTCGTACATATCATGCTCGGCGGCAGGATCGTCGAATCGGGCGGGGCGGAATTAGCCCTGCACCTCGAGGAACACGGTTACGACTGGGTGCGCGAGAAATACGAGAATGGGGAACCCCAATCCCATTGAGCAGGTGCAGACGGAGCGCCGGCTGAACCCTGGAGCGAACATGCCTGAGGATGCCAAGATCCTGGAAGACATAGGACAATACAAATACGGTTTCCACGACGCGGAGGATTATGTATTCAAGTCGCAGAAAGGCTTGAGCCGCGCCGTGGTGGAAGACATCTCGCGCATGAAGGGCGAGCCGCAATGGATGCTCGAATTCCGCCTCAAGGGACTGGAACATTTCCTGGCGCGACCCATGCCGCCCTGGGGGCCGGACCTGTCGGACCTGCACCTGGACGATATCTACTACTACGTCAAGCCGACCGAAGGCTCAACAGGTTCCTGGGATGATGTCCCGGATACCATCAAGAACACTTTCGATAAACTGGGCATCCCCGAGGCCGAGCGCAAGTTCCTGGCGGGAGTGGGCGCGCAGTATGAATCCGAAATGGTCTACCACTCCATCCTGGAGCACCTGGAAAAGCAGGGCGTCATCTTCCTCTCCATCGAAGACGGCCTGCGCCAGCATCCGGACCTCTTCCGTGAATACTTCGGCACGGTCATCCCGATCGAGGATAACAAGTTCGCGGCGCTCAATTCCGCCGTCTGGTCGGGCGGGTCGTTCGTCTATGTCCCGAAAGGCGTCAAGGTCGACCTGCCCCTGCAGGCCTACTTCCGCTTGAACACGGCCAATGTCGGCCAGTTTGAACGCTCGCTGATCATCGTGGACGAGGGCGCGTCGGTCCATTATGTGGAGGGCTGCACGGCCCCGCAGTACACTAGTAACTCCTTCCACTCCGGCGTCATCGAGATCGTAGTCAAGAAAGGCGCCCGCTCGCGCTACTCCACCATCCAGAACTGGTCCACCAATGTCTACAACCTGGTCACCCAGCGCGCCAAGGTCTTCCAGGATGCTACGCACGAATGGGTGGATGCCAACCTGGGTTCCAAGGTCACGATGAAATACCCGTCCTGCTACCTCATGGAACCTGGCGCGCACGGCGAAATGCTCTCGATGGCTTTCGCCGGCCCCGGACAGGTCCAGGATGCCGGTTCGAAGATGATCCATTTTGCCGGCGAGACCACCAGCAAGATCGTCTCGAAATCCATCTCGAAGGGCGGCGGACGCGCCTCGTTCCGCGGCCTGCTCAAGGTCCAGAAAGGGGCTCAGGGCGTCAAGTCCAACACGGTCTGCGATGCCCTGCTGCTCGATCCGAAATCCCGCTCGGACACCTACCCGTACATCGAAGTCGACGAGGATAATATCGCCATCGGCCACGAGGCGTCGGTCTCGAAGGTGGGCGAGGAGCAGTTGTTCTACCTGATGAGCCGCGGCCTGAGCGAAGAGGAGGCCACCACCATGGTCGTCTCCGGTTTCATCGAACCGCTGGTGAAGGAACTGCCGATGGAATATGCGGTCGAAATGAACCGCCTGATCCAGTTGCAGATGGAAGGCTCCATCGGTTAGGGATCGGGAGACCATGGAAGAGAAACCGCGAGTTGTCGTTGCCCGTACCCGGCGCGCCAAGCCCATCGGCGGGGATTTCCGCTTCGAGGCCGGCATGGCGCTGCCCGGCGCGCTGGCTGGATTCCGCGCCCGCGCCTGGCAGGCCTGGCAGGCACAGCCGCTGCCCTCGGTCGCCGATGAGCCCTGGCGGCGGACAGACCTGCGCAACCTGCCGGCGGCCGAATTCCGCCTGCCCGGCGAAGGCGCCAGGCGCAACCTGCCGCCGGTCCCGGAGGCGCTGCTCCAGTCCCTGGCAGCCGATCGGCATGGCGGACAGGTGGTCCTGCTCCCCGGCGCGGATGCTGAGGGGCAGGGAGTATCCCCGGCGCTGGCGGCGCGAGGCGTGATCTTCGCCGACCTGCGCACGGCTGAAGCCAGGCATCCCGACCTGCTGCGCAGGCTGGCCGGGCAGGTCGTCCGCCCGGAGGAGGGGAAGTTTGCCGCCCTGGCCGGCGCCCTGGCCTGCAACGGCGTCCTGCTCTACGTCCCGAAGGGCGTCAGCGTGGAGGAACCGCTCCACAGCCTGCTGTGGGGTCCGGGGAGCGGACTGGCGCACATCTCGCACCTGCTGGTCTTCGTGGACGAAGGCGCTTCGCTGACCTACATCCACGAGGCGGCCTCGCCGGATGAAGCGGGGGATGCGCTGGCGGCCGGCATTATCGAAATCGAACTCGCCGAGAATGCCAGCCTGCGCTTCGTCGAACTGCAGTCCTGGGGACGCCATGTCTGGAATTTCAACCACGAGCGCATCCGCCTCGGGCGCGGCGCCAGCCTGGACTGGATCTTCGGCGCGATCGGCTCGCGCCTGACCAAGAACTTCATGGAACTCGACCTGGCCGGGGTGGGCGCCAGCGGCCGCATGTCCGGTTTCTACTTCGCCGACGGCAGCCAGCACCTCGACCACGATACCCAGCAGAACCACCTGGCGCCGCATACCTCCAGCGACCTGCTGTTCAAGGGCGCGCTCAAAGGTCACAGCCGGTCGGTCTGGCAGGGCATGATCCACGTTGCCCCGGGCGCGGACAAGACCGACGGTTACCAGGCCAACCGCAACCTGGCGCTCAGCCCCGACGCCCGCGCCGATTCGATCCCCGGGCTCGAGATCCTGACCGACGATGTGCGCTGCACGCACGGGGCGACAGTCGGGCAGTTGGAAAAAGAGCCGCTGTTCTACCTGAACTCGCGCGGCATCCCCCGCCAGGAGGCTGAGCGCATCCTGGTTGAAGGCTTCTTCGACCCCATCATGCAGCGCATCCCATTCGAAGGCGTGCGGCGGCGCTTCCAGCAATCGATCGCCAGCAAGATGGTCTAAACTTACGAACAATTCTCTACAGGATTCATATTTTGGTTCATTCTTCGGAGGCAAAGTGAAGACAACTCGGGGTGGTTCCAGGACGGAATTTGCATTCATGCGCAACCCGGATATCCAGTACGCCTTCCAGGTCGGGGATACGGTGGAAGTCTATTGCGATCATGAAAAGAACAACGAACGCGTGCGCGGTTGGATCCGGGGCATCGTCGTCCAGGTGGACAACAAGATGGTGGCGGTCCAGTTCCGCTCTAACGTCTTCCTGACCGACGGCTGGATGGTGCCGGACCGCATCCTGTGGTACCCGGTCAACTCGGAGCACATCCGGCCCGTCTCGACCCGGAAATCCGGCAAGGGCTGAGATGCCGCAGACTCTCGACATCCTCCAGGCGCTCCGGGATTTCCCGATCCTGGGGAGGGAGCTCCGCCCGGGTGTGCCGCTGGTATACCTGGATTCGACCGCCACCACCCAGAAACCGCTGGCGGTGCTGGCGGCCATGGATGAATTCTACCGCCGCAGCAATGCCAACATCCACCGCGGCGTGCATACGCTCGCAGAGGAAGCCACCGCCCTCTACGAAGGGGCGCGCCAGCGGGTGGCGGACTTCATCCACGCCCCCTCCGCCCGGCAGGTGATCTTTACCCGCAACGCGACCGAATCCATCAACCTGGTGGCTTATACCTGGGCGCGGGCAAACCTGAAAGCCGGGGACCTGGTCATCCTGACCGAGATGGAGCATCACTCCAACCTTGTGCCCTGGCACATGCTGGCCGCCGAGCGGGGCGTGGACCTGGACTTCATCCCCGTCACGGATGACGGACTGCTCGACCTGGATGCCTACCGCCTCCTGCTGGAGCGCGGCCCGAAACTGGTCGCCTTCGCCCATATGTCGAACGTGTTGGGAACGATCAACCCGGCCGCCGAAATGGTCCGCCTGGCGCACGAGGCCGGGGCGGTCGCCCTGCTGGACGGGGCGCAGTCCGTCCCACACCTGCCGGTGGATGTCCAGGCGCTGGATGCCGACTTCCTGGCCTTTTCCGCCCACAAGATGCTCGGTCCGACCGGGATCGGGGCATTATACGGCAGGCAGGAACTGCTGGAAGCCATGCCGCCGTTCCTGGGCGGCGGGGACATGATCAAGTCCGTCAAACTGCGCTCGTTCGCCCCCAATTCCCTGCCGCACAAGTTCGAGGCCGGGACGCCCGCCATCGCCGAGGCGGCCGGCTTCGCGGCGGCGGTCGAATACCTGGCGCATCTCGGGATGGAAGCGGTCGCGGATTACGAACATAAACTTATCGCATATGCCCTCGAACGCCTGGAGGAGATCCCGGGCGTCAAGGTCTTCGGCCCGGCGGCAGATCGAAAAGGCGGCGTGGCGTCCTTCACCCTGGAGGGCGTCCACCCGCACGATGTGGCCCAGATCCTGGACCGGGACGGGATCGCGGTGCGCGCCGGCCACCACTGCGCCCAGCCCCTGCACGAGAAGTTCGGCATCCCGGCCACCACCCGCGCCAGTTTCTATATCTACAACACCGAAGCGGATGTGGATAAATTGGTGGATGGAATTTACAAGGTAAAGAAGATTTTTGGGTAAATTATGGACGACCTCTACCGCGACCAGATCATAGACCGCTATAAGAACCCGCACCACCGCGGTCGCCTCGACCCGCACGACATCCGCTTCGAGGACGATAACCCCCTCTGCGGCGACCACATCGAAGTCACCCTGCGGTTGGATGGCGAAGGCAAGGTAACGGAAGCAGCCTTCGATGGCAGGGGCTGCGCCATCTCGCAGGCAGCCGCCGACCTGTTGATGGAGTCGGTCGTCGGGAGCAGCCTGGACGATGTGAAAGCGCTCGACAAGCAGCACCTGCTCGACCTGCTCGGCATCGACCTGGGACCGGTGCGCCTGAAGTGCGCCCTGCTGTCGCTCAAGGCGCTCAAGGCCGGGGTTTATGGCCTGGGCGAGGCCTCGGACGATTTGGTAGAGTAGGGGCGGATGGCGTCCACCCGAACCTGGAAACCCCGCATGTTCAATTACACCGGACAAAACGAATCACAGGTTGCGTTTTTCGAGATCGCCCCGCTGGCCGACCTGCCGCCCGGCGGGCGGCTGTTCGTCGAGATAGGGGATAAATCCATTGTGCTCTTCAACCTGGCCGGGGAGCTGTATGCCATCGGCGATATCTGCACCCACGACAACGGCCCGCTAGGCGACGGCGAACTGGAAGACGGCGAGATCGTCTGTCCGCGCCACGGGGCGCGCTTCGACCTGCACAGCGGCAAGGCCGCATCCCTGCCGGCGGTGGTGGACATCCCGGCCTACCCGGTAAGGGTGGCGGGGGGCATGATCGAGGTGGGACTGCCGAATGATGCGAAATAGGAATCCTGTCCTATTGCCCGGCCTCCGCAGGGATTGTAATATCTACAGTAATACGGATCGCCAAAAAGGAGGGGGCATATGAGACCCCAAACCCGGAACAAAAAACTCATCCGCATCCCGATCGCCCTCGTCATCGCAGGGCTGGCCTTGGCATTGGCTGTGCCTGTGTTGGCAGCCTACCTCGGTCCCAACCGGACGGTCACCCGCACCTTCCCGCAATACAACATTGTCCAGAAGTCCAATAATGCGCTCCTGTGTGTGGTCTACTCGCCGCCGCCCAGTTCGATCCCGGTCAGTGGCGCATGCAATGAATTCAGTGTAGATCCGAACTACCCATGTACCTGTGGCGATATGGCTTTCTCAAAGTAGCTTGACAAAGGGGCAAAAATAGATCCTTCTCGGTAGAATTGCGAGCGACAAGCAAGCAAAAAACTGAGGAGGATCTGGAATGCAGTATAGCACAAGGTGTATCGAAAAAGAAATTAGCGCCAATGGGATTGAATTTGAGAAGGGCAGTGTCTATGATCGTTTAGGCAAGCTCACCGATTTGCGAAAAGCGAAGGGGAAGCGATACAGTTTGGATATGTTGTTGATGATCATCATGATGGCGAAATTGTGCGGGGAGAATACGCCGATGGAGATAGCCGAATGGGCTCAACATCGGAAGGGACAGCTGATGGAGATGTTGCAACTGAAGTGGTCTCGCATGCCTCACCACAACACGTATCGAAGAGTTCTTGCGGAGAAGATGTACGCAGATGAAATTGAGAGATTGGTGGGGGAATACAACCAAAGTGGAGATCACGGTACAGTGTATGCCATGGACGGGAAAGCCATGCTGGGGAAGCGCAGAGACGGTGAAACAGGAACAGAATATCTGTTGAGCGTGTATGATGTGGAACAAGCCAAAGTGATGTCCCAAGTAG
>VGNO01000133.1 GCA_016865985.1 Chloroflexota bacterium
GGCGGCAGCCAGGTCGCCGGCCATTTCGCCCAGCGCCAGCATATGGGATGCAACCACCAGGCAGTGTTCACGGAAATCAGGCGGCCCGCCGCCGCGCAGGGTCTCCACTGCCTCCATCGCCTCGATCGCGTTTCCCACTGCGCTGCCCAAGGGCTGGTTCATATCCGAGATCAACGCCACAACCTTGCGCCCGGCCAGTTTTCCGATCGACACCATCAGTTCCGCCAGTTGACGGGCCTGCGTCTCGGTCTCCATGAAAGCGCCAACGCCGGTCTTGACATCCAAAACGACTGCGTGCGCGCCGGAGGCGATCTTCTTACTCATAATGGATGAGGCGATCAGGGGCAGGGATTGCACCGTACCCGTCACATCCCGCAAGGCGTAGAGTTTTCCATCGGCGGGGGCCAGGTTGCGCGATTGGCCTGACAGGACGATGCCGACATCAGCCAACTGGCGGGTGAATTCCTCGGTGGTCAGGTCCACCCGGTACCCGGGGATGGACTCCATTTTATCCAAAGTCCCACCGCTGAAACCCAGCCCGCGACCGGACATCTTTCCGACCGGTAAACCGCAAGCCGAGACGACCGGCAGGACGACCAGGCTGGTCTTGTCGCCCACGCCACCGGAGGAATGCTTGTCCACTGAAATGCGCACCACGCCGGTCATGTCCAGGATTTCGCCTGAATGCGCCATCGCCAGGGTCAGGTCGGTGGTCTCGCGCGGTGTCATCCCGTTTAGCAGAACCGCCATCGCCCAGGCTGAGACCTGGTAGTCCGGGATGCGCCCTGTTGTCAAGCCCTCCACGAAAAATTGGATCTCGGCAGGGGTCAATTCGCCGCGATCACGCTTCTTGATGATGATTTCAACTGCATCCATTGCACCATCGGCCTTCCTAGCGGACATGCTTGGTGAAAATCACCAGGTCGTCGCCGGCAGCATAGAAATCCTTGATGACAGCCTCCCTGGTGTATCCCGTACCGAGGTAGAAATCCCGGGTCGGCCCGTATTTTTCCAGCCCGGATGTCTCAACAAAGACCAGCCGCCCGCCTGCACGGCGGACCTCCTTTTCCACCTGTGCCAGGAGTTCCCGGCCGAGTCCCTTGCGGCGGCCATGCGGGTCGACCGCGATCCAGAACAGGTCGAAGGTCCCAGTCGTCAACGAGCGGGGACCGTAGCAGGCATACCCCGCAACCTCCCCGGCCTCACGCGCCACCAGGAAAGTATAGCCGCTGGCCTGCGCTCCGTGGGCGATGTACTCCTGCCATAATTCGGTTACGCAATCCTTTTCTTCCCGCGTGAAGACATCGATATGACTGGTGACAGCGACGATCCCCGCCCCATCGTCTTTTCCGGCGATCTCGATCATCATTTCCATCCTTCCCGCTTCAGTGCGGATTCCACGATCCTTGCAACCATCTCTTCATAGGTCAAACCGGAGGCGCTGACTGTACGAAAGAAACCGGCGCCAGGCGCCAGGTCCGGGATCTCGTTCACATCGATAACATATGGGATGGCGCCGCGGTAACGCAAGTCCACCCGGCCAAAATCCCGCAGGCCGACCGCCTGGAAGGCTGCCATGCCTACCTCCTTCACCTGCCGTTCGAGTTCGGGCGATAACTGCGCCGGGACAGAGCGGATCTGTTGGTAGGACCTGGAACCTTCCACCCATTTGGATTCATAGGTCAGGAACATCTGCAGAGGGTCGGTGATATCGCCGAAGTCGTCTTCGGCCACCGGGAGCGCCTCGATCGGGTCGTTCCCCCACAAAGAGACGGCGAACTCGCGGCCGATGATATATTCTTCCACCAGGACCGGCTCCTCGTAAGCAGATACAACCGACGCGATCCGTTCGAACAAGGCCTTCTCGTCCGTCACGACCGAACCGGCATCGATCCCAATGCTGCCGTCCTCGTCCATCGGTTTGACTATGACCGGAAAACCCAGGGAAAAATCCCCCCGCGCTTGTTCGAAAACCTGGAACTTCGGGGTCGGGACACCGGCCGCCACCAGGCGCTGCTTGGAACGGGACTTATCGATACAGTTCCAGATCGCTTCCGCCTTCGCGCCGGTATGACAGAAACCCATCTCCTCGATCAGCCGGGCGACCAGCGCCGAGCCGCTGTTCTTTCCGGCAAACCCATCGCAATTGAAGAAAACCATGGTGCTCTGCACGGGGTAGCGGCTTAACTCCTCTCTGAATGCGTCCAGGGTCGAATCGACAGCCAGCATCCCCGCCTGGTATCCCGAGGCAACCAGCGCCCGGTGAAGGTGCCGGGAGGTATCGATCGTGGCTTGGACTGCAATCAAGTCACCCGGGTCGCCATGCGGTACGCATGTGTCGGCGTTATAAACAACAAGTACCTGCAAATCGTCTCTGGTGCGTGCCATGTTGTCGCGCTCTCACTCCTGAATGTACGAATAGTTCGGCCAGGTTCATTCTAAATCCATCGACCTTATTTGACCATGTCGAATCCATCACGCCCTGACCAACTGTTGCCCGTCCGGGGTATCCTGCACCAGCCAGCCGCGGGCAGCAATCCCGTCCCGCAACCGGTCGGATGCAGACCAGTCGCGCCGCTGCCGGGCTTCCTGTCGCAAACGAAGCATTTCCTGGACTTCAGGCGGAACAACCGATTGGGCGTCCACGCCACCGGCTGCCTGGAGTAACTCCCGGACCTGGGACCGGATCCCGTTTTCAGGCGGGTGCGAAACATGTCCCAGGTCTGCCAGCGGAAAGGCGCTCCCCGCCGGGTGGATGACCGGGTTGCAGGCGCCCAGGATGGAGACCGAACTGATCCCGCTGACGCGGCAGGCGCCGGCGGCAAAGTCCATCACCAGGGCGGTATGCTCATCCAATCCAATGGTCGTATGAGCCGGCGGGAGCAGGCGGCGCCACTCCGCGAAACGCTCCATGCCGACGAAACAACGGCTGGTATCCACATCGCTGCCGCCATCGGTGTTGTTCCAATGTGGGATGCACGAGAGTTCGAGACCGAAGTCCGAGAAAAGGTCCAAGCCTGGCGGGGCGGTAATATCCTCGCCCACCTTGAAGATCTCATACACCGGCAGGACCCGTCCGCCGACGGCAATCGTTGCCGCGCTCGAGAATACGAGCGCCGCCCCCTGCCGGTGACGTTCCCGCAGGATGTCCCAGGCAAGGCTACCCTTGAGTTGGCGGACTGCATAAGTTGGCGAGCCCGGACCCATGAAGATCATCCCGGCATGGAACAAACCTTCGAGTGACGAAGGTTCATCCGGACTGTCCGGAGTCCCCCGTTTCCGCGCCGGGACAACCGTTACCTGTGGAGAATGGTTCTGCAAGCGGCTCAGGAGAAAATCTGCCACCCGCTGCGCCACCTGCGGGGAATTCAATTCGAATCCGGCCGGCGTCTCCAGGATGGCGATCTTGAGAGGATGCGGCAACTGCTGGGCCAGCGCTTCGAAGACCCGCCCGCCAGCCAGCGAGGTCTCCCCGGAACCAAGCAGGGCGATCATGCCATGACCGGTCAGCAACTTGAACCCTCCAGCAAGCCGTGGACTTTCTCCCAGATTTCATCGAACATATTTTCGGTCAGCCGCCCAGTCTGGGTATTCTGACGGCTGGGATGATAAGAAGCCAGAAGCCAGGATTCCCTATCCGGATAGACAGCCAGGCGATGCGCTGCGCCGTGGGAGAAGGCAGGGGCGGATGGGGATTTCAGGATGGTAAGCAGCGCATCGAAGGCGATCCGGCCCAATGCGACATAGATCCGCGGCCGGACAAGTTCGAATTCCCGCTGGAGATAAGGCAGGCAATTCCGGATTTCTTCTGGCGCAGGTTTGTTTCCTGGCGGGGCGCAACGGCAGACCGGAGCAGTGTACAGGTCGGTCAGTGTCATTCTGTCGGTTCGAGAAATGGAAATGGGCTGGGAGGCGAAACCGGCGCGATACAAGGCCGGGTACAGGAAATCACCCGAAGCGTCGCCGGTGAACTGGCGCCCGGTACGGTTCGAACCATGCGCTCCCGGCGCCAGGCCCACTACAAAGACCCGCCCACGCGGGTCGCCGAAGCCGGGCACCGGTTTGCCCCAATACTCCCACGCTCGATAGGCGCGGCGTTTTTCGGTCGCCACCTGTTCACGCCAGGCGACCAGGCGCGGGCATCTCCGGCATTCCAATAACTCCCGATTCATGGAGGTCAATGCTTCGAGGCCAGCCATGTCCGCGCTTCCTCTGCCAACTTTGAAAATATCAATGAATCCGCTGTCCCGCCACCCTGCGCCAGACCAGCGTCGCCGCCGCCCTTCCCGTCTACGAAGGACAGGAGGTGCGCCAGGAGTTCACGAGCAACAACGCCGGTGTCGGCGGCGCAGGCAATAACCAGCGACAGTTTTGCCGCATCGGCAGACCCCAACACTGCCACCACTCCCGAAACCTCGGCTAGTTTAGAACCCAGCAAGCGCAAGTCCGCCGGAGTGCGGCTCTGGTAACCGGCTGTCACCAGGCGCTTGCCCACCACCTGTTCCGAAGCCGCGACCAGTCCATCGACCTCCAGGTTTCGTTTTTCCTCGCGCAGACCCGCCAGTTCAAGGTGTTGCTCCCTTAGTTTCTCTTTCTGCAAACGGATGGCCTCCGGGATCCCTTCCCATCCGGTTTCAAGCAGATCGGCGGCAAGATGGACCGTTTTCTGATACGCCTGCAGCAAGGTCAATGCCTGCCCGCCGGCTACAAAATAGATGCGTAATTTCTGGTTGACACGCTCGGTACGGATAATCTTGAGCAGTCCGATCATACCGGTCTGCGGACAATGGGTCCCACCGCAAGCTGAATAGTCAAAACCATCCACTTCGATCAAGCGGATGCTGCCGGAAACCTTTGGCGGACGCCGGAAGGGGGTTTTCTCTATTTCCGAATCGGTTATGAAATAACTCTTCACCAGTCGGTTTTCGAAGACAATCCCATTGGCGAAATCTTCAACCTGCTGCAGAGCCTCCGGCTCGAGTGAACCGGAATCCAGGTATATGCTCGACGGCGAATCGCCGTTGATATTGGCCGAAAGCGTCCCCAACCCGAGCAGGTGATCGAATGCGCCGCTCAGGATGTGCTGGGCGGTGTGGTGCTGCATGTTGGACAAGCGGCGCGCCTGGTCGATACGCGCCGGGCAGGGCGCGGGGCCGGGCTGCCGGTCGAGGACGTGGACGATCCGCCCATCATCCTGTTTGTAAACGTCTAATACGTACGCCAAGCCAAGGGTCCCGGTGTCGTGCTCTTGTCCACCGCTGGTGGGGTAAAAATAAGTAAACGGCAGGATGACCCCCAGTTTGCCTTCCGGCAATGGGATGATCTCTTCGATTTCCGCCTGGAACTCGAGGCGCAGGGAGTCGTCGAAATAACGAGGTTCGGTCATAGGATCAACATCGCGTCGCCAAACGAATAGAAGCGGTACTTCTCGCGCTTGGCGGTTTCGTATACCTCCAGGACCTTCTCCCGCCCGGCGAAGGCGCTGACGAGCATCAGCAGGGTCGAACGCGGCAGGTGGAAATTCGTTACCAGGGCGTCCACGATTTGGAATCGGTAGCCGGGGGTAATGAATAGATTTGTATTACCGGAGAAAGGATAGACGATGGACGATGAACCGCTGACCATGGTCAATGGTCTATCATCCACGGTCACACTTGTAGCGCTTTCGAGTGTGCGGACGGAAGTGGTGCCGACAGCAATCACCCGTCCTCCCGCCCGACGCGTTTTATTGACTGCATCAACGGCGGCTTGCGGGAGTTCGCACCACTCGGTGTGGATTTTGTGCTCGGCGGGGTCTTCTTCGGTGACCGGGGCAAAGGTGTCCAGCCCGACATGCAGGGTGACGTACGCGAGGCCGACGCCCTGCGCCCGCAGTTCGTCCAGCAGGCGGGGGGTGAAGTGCAGGCCGGCAGTCGGCGCGGCGGCGGAGCCGGGGTCGCGGGCATAGACGGTCTGGTAGCGGTCCGGGTTCTTCAGGGCTTCATGAATGTAGGGCGGCAGAGGCACGTGACCGAGACGCGGCAGGTACATCTCAATCGGTCTGTTGAAGCGGACCAGCCGCCGCGCTCCATCCAGCACAGCAACGAGTTCAGCTTCCGGACCATTTTCCTCGATTTGCAGCCGGCTGCCCGTTTTCAGCCCTTTCCCTCCAACCAGGCATTCCCAGATCTGTCCCTCCTGGCGGCGCAGGAGCAGGAGTTCCACGCGGCCACCGGTCGGTTTGCGGGCAAACAAGCGCGCCGGGATTACCCTCGTCTGGTTTAGGACGAGCAAGTCGCCGGGGTTGAGATACCTGCCGATGTCGCGAAATATCGAGCGCTCCAGTCTTCCCGTGTCACGATGCAGGACAAGCAGTCGCGAGGAATCGCGCGGCTCAAGGGGAGTCTGGGCAATTCGTTCAAGGGGCAGGTGGTAGTCGAAGTCGGAGGTTTTCATAGTCCACGCTGGCGCGACGCTTCGTAAAGCAGGATCGAGGCCGCACAGGCGATATTCAGCGAACTGGCATACCCGGTCATCGGGATGGCGACCATCCCATCCGCAAGCGCCTGGTAAGCCTCGCTCAGGCCATTCGTTTCGTTCCCGACCAGCAGGACGGTGGGCAGGGTGAAGTCGTGTTCGGTGATGGAAATCTGGGCTTTGGCGCTCGTCCCCACCACCTGCAATTTGCTGAAGCGCCGCTTCAATCCGTCCAGCCACGGAACAAGTTCTTTATGGGACGGCAGCCGCACCGATTGGACGCTAAAGAACGAACCGGTGGTTGCCCGGATGGTCTCAGGGTCATACAGGTCAGCGGCGTGACCGGTGACGATCACCCCGTCCACGCCCAAGGCGTCGCAGGAGCGGATAATAGCGCCAAGATTGCCGGGGCTGGTCGGCCGGTCAAGGACAATCGCCAGCATATTCTCCCGCAGAGGGATACGCGACAAGTCGTCGGCGGGCATCCCCACCAGGGCGATCAATTCCGAAGCATCTTCCTTGTCGCTCAATTTCTCCATCAGGCGCAGCGGGAGTTCGTAATATTTTTTCGCGTTGGCTTTTTGGAGAATCCCTTCCGCCCAATCTGACAGGCGTTTCCCCCTCGAATAGACCAGGGCTTGGATCTCCCACCCCTTCTCCACCGCCTGCGTGACGGCTCGCACGCCCTCCACGAAGAACTCCCCCGACCGGTTGCGCTTGACCCGGTTGCGGCGCAGGGTTTCGAGGGTTTGGAAGTCAGCATTTTCGGTGAAGATTTTTTCTACAGAGGATTTCATTATGTTGCATCACACGCGAGAGTATTCCAAGATATGACCTTCACCTGCGAGGTGACGGTCACATCACAACAACTTCGGCTGCGTTGTCTCGTTGTACTCCGCACCCAAATGCTCATACGCCGCTTTTGTCGCGACCCGCCCCTGCGGGGTGCGGTCGAGGAAACCGAGTTGCAGCAGGTACGGCTCGACCACGTCCATGATGGTGTCCGGCTCCTCGCTGATGGAGGCGGCGATGGTCGCCAGCCCCACCGGTCCGCCGTTGTATTTTGTGATAACCGTCTTCAGGACGCGGCGGTCCACATCGTCTAGGCCGAGCGGGTCCACCTGCAGCAGGTCGAGCGCCTCCTTCGCCACCTTGCGCGTGACCGTCCCGTCGGCACGAACCTGGGCGTAGTCGCGCACGCGGCGCAGCAGACGGAGCGCCACGCGCGGCGTCCCGCGCGCCCGGCGGGCGATCTCCTCGATGCCGCCCGCGTCCGCTTCCACGTTCAACTTGCCGGTGGCGCGTTTGACAATCGCCTTCATCGCGGCGAGATCGTAATAGTCCAGCCGGTAGACCGCGCCGAAACGAGCGCGCAGGGGGGCGGTCATCAAGGCCAGGCGCGTGGTGGCCC
>VGNO01000134.1 GCA_016865985.1 Chloroflexota bacterium
GCAAACAAACTTTCAGCATATTCCGTAAATCCATCAGGGAAATAACTAGTTAATGGAATTGTCCCGGTCTGGGTTGGCAGAATGGAGGGGGCAGTCGGAGTTGGCGGGACTGCTGTCGGGGTTGGCGGAGGAGGTGGGGGTGTATGAGTTGAAGGATACCCTTCGTAACATCCATCAGGACCTAATGTATATACACAATCTGCCATCAATGCCAGCAGCATGGCAAAAGTGAGAATAGCAAGGAATCCCGTTTTCATGTTTTCCTCCTTGTAAACCAAACGACGGTTTGGGAAGCGGTTGTAGAGCGAGCAGCACGCCGCATAAGAGAGGCGGCCGGTGGTCAGCCACAAAAAAACTCATGACCGTCATAACCGCTGAGCCAGAAGCGGGGCGCGCTCCGTTTCCCATTGCGATTATAACGCTGCCTTGCCCTGTTGCGAACATGTAATAGCATCCTGTCCAACTGTCATTGCGAGGAGCGAAGCAACGCGGCAATCTCAGTGCTCAGGTGTGCCGGGATTGCCACGCATCCTTCGAGCGCACGCAATGACGTCCTTGCAACAGGCCAATGCTGCATCCATCCCGGCAGGCAGGGGTCTGCCGGGGAATCAACCCCCAAGGGTGAACGCATCCGAAGCGGGGTTGTATCCATCCGCCTGCGCTGACCGCCTCATTTCCAGCCGTGCTTCCCGCGCAAGGGCACAAAAGCCACCGGGAGGCCGGCTTCGTGGTCGAATTCCAATCCCCGCCGCACCCAGGTCTCCAGCGCCTGGTAACCGGAAACACTCCCCACCGGCAGCGCCAGCCGTCCGCCATCCTGCAACTGTTCCAGCAGGGGCCTGGGGACGCGCGGGGCTGTGGCCGCCACCAGGATACCGTCATAGGGAGCCGCATCCGGCCAACCCAGCGATCCATCGCTGGTGTGAACATGGACATTATCCAACCCGAGTTCCACCAGCAACTTCCCGGCGCGTTCCGCCAGGGAAGGCACTATTTCCACCGTATGCACCTCAAGCGCCATCCGTCCCAGCGCCGCCGCCTGGTAGCCGGAGCCGGTCCCCACTTCGAGCACGCGTTCCGTCCCTGCCAGGTGCAGCATGTCGGTCATCAACGCCACGATGTACGGCTGCGAGATGGTCTGTCCATGACCGATGGGCAGCGGGCCGTCGGCATAAGCCCAGGGGAGATTCTCCTCCCCGACGAAAAGGTGGCGCGGCAGCGACTCCATGACGGCCAGCAGGCGCGGCTCCCGGATGCCCCGGCGGGCGATCTGCTCCTCCACCATCCGCTTGCGTTCCAGCGCGAACCCGGCTTCATCCATTTTCAGCCTCCGCGCCCAGGCGCCTGGCGATCCAGCGGTCCACCTTCCCCATCGGGTACTGCGCCAGTTCCCCAAGTTCCACCCAGAGCGCTGCCTGGCCTGCCAAAGCCCTGGGTTCGCCGCCGTTGAGCGTGCAGTGAAAGGCGTGCAGGGTAAGGCGGAAATGAGTGTAGGCATGGCGGAAGACGCCCAGCGGCGCGCCCACCTCCACCGCCACACCCAATTCTTCCATGATCTCCCTTTTCAAGCAGGCGGGCAGGTCCTCGCCGTGCTCCTGCTTGCCGCCGGGGAACTCCCACATCCCGCCCAGCAGGCCGGAGGGCGGACGCTGCGCCAGCAGGAAGGCCGCGCCGCGCTGGATGACCGCCGCCGTCACCGTCACGTGCGGGACCGTGGACCTGGGTTTCAGCGCCGGGCGCTGCTCCTGCGTCCCTCCGGCGTACGCCCGGCAGCAGGCGGCCAGCGGGCATGCCGCACACGCCGGATTGCGCGGGGTACAGAGCGTCGCGCCCAGGTCCATCAGGGCCTGGTTGTAATCCGCGGCGCGGCCGGGCGGGAGGTGTCCATCGGCCAGGGATTGGATGACCTTCCTCCCGGCCGGGGTATCGGCCGGGATGGTCACGTCGAACAAGCGCGCCAGCACGCGGCGGATGTTGCCGTCCACTGCGGCCGCGTCCAGTCCGAAGGCCAGCGAGGCGATGGCAGCGGCGGTGTAATCGCCGATGCCCGGCAAAGCGCGCAGGGACTTAGGATCGGCGGGGATATTCCCATCGAACGCATCCACCACCCGGCGGGCGGCGCGCTGCAAGTTACGCGCCCGGCTGTAATAGCCCAACCCCTCCCAGAGCATAAGTACTTCCTGTTCCGAAGCCTGCGCCAGGGAAAGGAGGGTGGGGAAACGCGCCATCCAGCGCTCGTAAAAGGGGATCGCTGTCCCGACCTGGGTCTGCTGGAGCATGACTTCCGAGACCCAGATGGCATACGGGTCGCGGCTGCCGCGCCAGGGCATCGGGCGGGGATTCTGTTCAGACCAGTGAAGGAGTTGGGTGACAAACATGGTAAAAATCAAAAAGGCCAGCGCTTGCCTGCCGCTGGCCGCCTGCCTAGAACTGAAAACCGCCCCTGGCCGGGATGACCTTGCACGAAAAGTTCGTTACGAAGGTGAACAGTTTCTCCTGCAAGTGGAGCCAGTCCGGTGATTCCAGGATGCGCCGGGCATTGCGGGTGTCCGGCGCCAGCAGGCCGACCTGGATCTGCGGGTATTCGCCGTAGATGGTCGCCCAGGCCTCGGCCGGTTCGAGGCCGAGCCGCTGCGCCCCGGGGATGAGTTCCGAGAGGACGAATTCGAAGTATTCCTGCTCGCGCTCCGGGGAGATATTCCAGGTCATGATCAGTTTGACCGGCATAAATCCTATCCGTTCTGGTAATCGAGCACGACCACTTTCGTTTCATCCGGCAGCCCGGAGCGGGTCACCTTCAGAACTGGCTGGTTCTCCGCCTCGTGCAGTCCCATCTCTTTCAGGAATTTACTGAGTGGGTCGAGTTGCAGGGTGCAGGCCTTGGTGGCGAAGTGCATCGGGATGACGATGTTCGGCTCCAGCAGGCTGACCGCTTCAGCGGCCTTGGCCGCGTTCAAGCCACCGCCGCCTCCCACCGGAACCAGGGCGATGTTGACCGTCCCCAGCGCTTCCACCTCCGCCTGGGAAGGCACCTGGCGCAGGTCGCCCAGGTGGGCAACGGTCAGGCCATCGTAATCGAAAACATACAGGGTGTTGCGCGGCGCTTCAGAACCTTTTTTCCCGTGCCCGTCGGTCTGGACGCCGGTCAGGAAAACGCCCCCGATCTCGAACTCGCCCGGACCGGCGATGGCATGGCTGTAGCCCTTGACCGCGCCCAGGTTGTTGTGCCCGGCGGCATCGTGGCTGACGGTGACGATATCCGCTTTCAATTTCAAGGCCTCATACCCAACTGCCGTGTGGTCGAACGGGTCGGTAACCACCGATTCAATGCTGCGTTCTGCCAGGCGGAAGCAGGAGAGACCATACCAGGTAATTTCCATTCCGTGTAACCTCCGGCTCACATTATACCCGACCCAGGCGGGTATAATCTGCGCTTGGAAATGATGAACATGCTCAAACAGCGCAGCATCCTGCCGCACCTCGAAGCCCTGTTCGCCTCCCTGGTCTGGGGAGCGTCCTTCATCGCCACCAAGATCGCCCTCGAAGAAGCATCGCCGCTGACGGTCATCTGGTTGCGGTTCGGGATGGGTCTCGTCATCATGGGGCTGACCGTGGCGGCGCGCCGCCAGTTCGCCCTGCCAGCCCGCAACGAATGGGGGTACTTCCTGCTGCTGGGTTTCCTCGGCATCACCTTCCACCAGTGGCTGCAGGCCACCGGCCTCCAGACCTCGCAGGCCGGCGCCACCGCCTGGATCGTGGCTGCCACGCCGGTCTTCATGGCCCTGCTGGGCTGGCTGGCGCTGAAGGAAAAACTGACCTGGCTGCAGGCGGCTGGCATCCTGCTGGCCGTTTTGGGAGTCCTGTTGGTGGTCACGCGCGGCGACCTGGGCAACCTGCTCGCCGGCCGGTTCGGGGCGGAGGGCGACATCCTGATCCTGGTCAGTTCGCCGAACTGGGCAGTGTTCTCGATCCTCTCCCGGCGCGGCCTGAGGACCCACCCGGCGGCGCGCCTGGTGTTCTACGTTATGTTACTCGGCTGGTTGCTCAACACCATCCTGTTACTGACTGGACCTGGTTTCGGGGAATTCGCGGCGCTTAGCCTGCGCGGCTGGCTGGCAATCGCCTACCTCGGTGTATTCACCACCGGCCTGGCCTATATCGCCTGGTACGATGCCCTGCAAGCCCTGCCGGCCTCGCAGACCGGGGCATACCTGTACCTCGAACCGCTGGCGGCGATGCTGGCGGCCTCCTCCTTGTTGGGTGAGCCGGTAACCTTCGTCTCCCTGGCCGGCGGGATCGTCATCCTGGCCGGGGTGTACCTGGTCAACCGCCCGGCAAGCCAGCGGGCTGCGGGGGATTGAATTGCCGGTGCATGCAGGTTATAACCAGGTTGTGGAAATATCCCATCCCAACCTCTCCCCGCGTCTCACGCCTGCAGCCGGAGTCTTGCCCATTACCGGCGGCTGGCGGCTTTCAATTCCTCCAGGCACGGGCGGCGCATACCGCCTGGCGCAACTCGACGATTACGCCCACCGCTCCCGCCGCTCCTTCCCCTGGGACCCGCCGCTCACCTTCAGCCTGCAGGTGCGACTCTCGCACCCCGGCCTGCCCGGCACCTGGGGCTTCGGCCTGTGGAACGATCCTTTCGGCCTTTCCCTCGGCTTCGGCGGCAAGGCCGGCCGCCTGCCGGCCCTGCCTAATGCGGCCTGGTTCTTCCACGCATCCAAACCCAATTACCTCTCCCTGCGGGATGACCTCCCTGCCCGGGGATTCCTGGCCGCCACCTTCCGATCCCCAAACTGGCCTTCCATCCTGTTCACCCCGGCGCTGCCCGGGCTGGGACTTCTGGCCCTGCCGCCGTTCCGGCGCTGGCTGCGCCGCGCCGTCGGGTCCATCGTCCAGCAAGATGCGGTCAGTGTGGGGTTGGAAGTGCAGGAATGGCATGCCTACCAGATCACCTGGCAGAGCAACACCGTCCGGTTTGGCGTGGACGGCGGAACCATCCTGGAAACAGACGTTTCACCCAACCCCCCGTTGGCGCTCGTTCTCTGGTTGGACAACCAGTTCGCCGCCTGGGAACCTTCTGGAAATATTCATTATGGGACGCTGGAAAATCCTTCAGCCTGGTTGGAACTGCGCGCCCTACGTTGTGAACGGCTATAATCGGCGTAGTATTTATAACCAGGAGAGAATGATGAAAATCTACGATATTTCCGTCACCATTTCCCCCAATCTGCCCGTCTGGCCGGGCGACCCGGCGGTCGACCTGCACCAGACCGATTTCATGGACAAAGGCGCGCCCTGCAACCTGACCTTCCTGGCATTGAACGTACATGCCGGGACGCACGTCGACGCGCCGCACCACTTCATGAACGACGGCCGGACAGTGGAAAACCTTCCGCTCGATGCTCTGGCAGGACCGGCCTTCGTGCTCCACCTGCCGGATTCGGTGAACATCGTCACCGCCGCCATTCTGGAGACCTCCGACATCCCACCCGGCGCCGAACGCCTGCTCTTCCGCACCCGCAATTCCGCCATCTGGCAGCGGGGTGAACAGGTTTTTCAGAAAGGCTTTGTCGCCATCGCGCCCGACGCTGCCGAATGGGTGGTGCGGCGCGGGGTCAAGTTGGTCGGCATCGATTACCTGTCCGTGGCGGCCTTTGGCGACCCACTGCCAACACACGAGACCCTGCTCAAGGCAGGCGTTGTGGCCGTGGAAGGGCTGGACCTGAGCCGGGTACCCCAGGGGCGGTACCAACTCTATTGCCTGCCGCTGAAACTGCGCGGGGCGGATGGCGCTCCCGCCCGGGCGATCCTGGTCGGATGAGTATAAAAAAAACCGGGGCTGCCTGTTTCCAGGCAGCCCCGGTTATGATGGTTTTTAGTGGACTAATAACGGCGTTGGCCGCCCTGGCCGCCGCGCCGGTTGCTGCCGCTGCCGTACCCGCCGCGCCGGTCGCCGTAACCGCCGCCAAAACTGCGTTCTTCCTTCGGCCGGGCGGCATTGACTTTCAACGCCCGGTTGTCGAGGTTCTGGCCGTTGAACATCTGGATCGCCTTCTCGGCCTCCACCTGGGCGCTCATCTCGACAAAAGCGAAGCCCTTCGAGCGACCTGTGTCCCGGTCCTTGATCAGGGCGACCGATGTGACCGTCCCGGCCTGGGAGAACAGGTTGCGCAGGTCATCCTCGGTGGTCGTATAGGACAGGTTCCCCACGTACAGTTTCGTTTGCATCTCTCTCCTTCTGAATGTTCCTTCACGAAATATAAAGCCGCCAGCCTTCAATAGGTCTGGCGGGGGTCCACACACACAATCCTTTGCAAGTGACGCCATTCTACCACATTCGACCGGCCGGGAGGGTAAATCCGCCGTCCACGACGATCACCTGGCCGCGGATCATGGCTGCTGCCGGTGTGCAGAGGAAGGCGACCACCCCTGCCACATCCTCCGGAGTGACCAGCCGCCCGGCAGGTGTGGCCGCGCCAGCCCGGGCGAGCACATCTCCCCCCCGCAGGGCATCGAAATGTTCCAGCGCCTCCGTCTCCACCACGCCGGGGGAGACTGCGTTGACTACGATGCCGTGGGAGGCGAGTTCCACTGCCAGGTAACGCGTGAGCGACTCGAGGGCGGCCTTGCTGGCGCCCACAACCACATATTCCGGAAGGACGCGCCCCGAGCCGGGGCTGGTGATGCTGACGATCGCCCCCCCGCCGCGCCGTTCCATCAACGGGACGCAGCGCTGGGCGGCGAACAGCAGCGAACGGGCGTTGATGTTCATCGTCCAGTCCCAACCCTTGGGCCGCTGCTCCAGCGCCGGGCGGTTGTAGCCCGAGGCGGCATTGTGGATGAAGATATCCAGGCCGCCGAAATGCGATTCGACCTCGTCGAACATCCGTCCCAGGTCGGCCAGGTCGCCCACATCGGCCTTGACCAACAGCGCCCGGCGGCCGGCAGCCCGCACCCCGGCGGCTGTCTCCTCCGCCGGGAGACGGTTGCGGAAGTAATTGACGGTCACATCGGCCCCGCCGAGCGCCAGGCGCAGGGCGATGGCGCGCCCGATGCCGCGCCCGGAACCGGTCACGAGGGAGGTCCTGCCAGCGAAGGGCAGTGGCTGGACCAGGGGGGCGGATGGACCAGGGTGGGTATCGTCTGCTGGCATGGAGCGCAGTATAGCATACTTCCCTTCCACAAATCCCGCCTCCTCCCTGCGGGTTGGCAAAACCCCACCCGGGGCGGGTGTCCCTTCCCCCTGGAACTGGTAGAATCGTGCCATTTCATGCATCGGATGAGGCATCATGCAAGTCACCCGAAACAGATGGATCCTGCTGTTGCTGGCGGGGTTTTCGATCATCGCCCCACCGGGCCTGGCTGTCACAGACGGAGCGGCGTAGCGCCTGCTGGTCATCCCCGCCGGCGCTGCCCTGGCATGGGAATCCAAGGTCAGCGGCCCGCGCGGCCACTATTCCTTCACAGACCTGCAGGCGAACGCCTGGGATGCATTCGGTCTTTCCCGCCGCATTGAGTGGATCGATGCCGTCGAGCAGTTGTTCATCTACCCGCAGGTGGCGCGCCTGCGCCGGGTCTACATCCGCCCGCGCCAGACAAACGTCTA
>VGNO01000135.1 GCA_016865985.1 Chloroflexota bacterium
TCTCGTGGGGGCAGTACCGGAGGCCAATCTACTGGCAGAGATCCAGCGCACACTGGAGTTGGCGTGAAAATGCAGGGTGACTTGCCCGCAGCACACCGCAAGAACCTTTGGATAACCCTGCTTGGGATCGGCATGTTCCTGATCGGGGCGGCAGTCGTCTTTTCACTGCCCGCAATGCAAAGCCAGGCGCTGGATGATTCGACCTCCTCCGCCCAGCCGGTGAAGGTGGAGTACCCCGCCCCCGGGCTGACCCTTGCCGACACACAAGGCAACCTGGTCTCTTTAAATGACCTTTCGGGAATGGTCGTCCTGGTGAATAACTGGGCCACCTGGTGCCCACCCTGCCGGGCGGAGATGCCCACCCTCCAGGCGTTCTATGAGACCTACGCCGATGAAGGATTCACGATCATCGCAATCGATTCCGGTGATCCGGCGGGTGAAGTGCAGGCTTTCATCCAAGACTACGGTCTGACCTTCCCGGTCTGGCTGGATCCGGATGGCCTTGCCCTGGAGGCGTTCAACAGTTGGTCCCTGCCAAGTTCATATGTGATCGACCGGGATGGCATTATCCGGCTGATGTGGCTTGGAGCCATATCCCGGACTGCCCTCGAAACCCACCTCGCGCCACTTATCCGCGGGGATTAATGCGAAGATATTTTCGTGAGGAAATCATGGATGCGAAAGTTACCTGGCAAAAGGGGATGACATTCAGCGGGACAGCCGGCACCGGTTTTACCGTCCCACTCGGTGCGCACCCGGATGTCGGCGGGGCCAACGACGGTTTCCGGCCGATGGAACTGATGGCTGTCAGCCTGGCCGGTTGCACTGCGATGGATGTCATATCCATCCTGGTAAAAAAACGCCAGGACATAAGCGGGTTCGAGGTCGATGTCCAGGCCGGGCAATCCAGTGAACATCCGCGCGTATTCATCCATGCAGTGAT
The DNA here is from genome assembly GCA_016865985.1 of Chloroflexota bacterium. GTDB lineage: Bacteria > Chloroflexota > Anaerolineae > Anaerolineales > Villigracilaceae > VGNO01. The sequence goes on from VGNO01000135.1 coordinate 944, forward strand.
CGAATACAATATCACCGGACACAACCTGGACGAGGCAGCCATCCTGCGTGCACTCGAACTCTCTGCCACCCGCTACTGCCCGGCGCAGGGGATGTTGGCCCGGGTGATGCCCATCGAACTCAAATACAACATCTACGAAGGCGAGAACCAGAACCAGCGTAAGTTGGTCAGAAGCGGGGGATACTCTCCACAATTGACGGCGTAACCAAAAATGCAATGGAATGGCAACGCCAGTCTTTCAGACTGGCGTTTGTTTTTCGTATGCCTGGCTACCGGAGGAAGGTTTCCCGGAACGACAATAACAAGCGCTCCGCCAGGGTGAGGGGGGCACCCTGAACGGAGCATTTGCATTGTATCATAAAGGCTGTTTATTGGCGGGATCAATTACCTTTGACAATGCCGTTTCATTCACCGGCAGTCAACTCGCTCTCCCTGCCTCCCACCTCGGAGGCGGTGACCACGATGTTCCTGCGGATCAGCAGTCCCTGGTACTGGCTGGTCCCATTCTGAGCCATCCAACCCTCGAGGTTGAAGGCCAGCGCACCATCGGCCGGGATCCACTCACCGTTATACAGACGGGCGACATGCACATGAGCGCCTGTCGCCCTCCCGCCTTCGCAGGATGGATGCCCAATTGGGTCGCCTGGGGCGACGGTTGTTCCCTCTGCTACCATACCTTCCTGCCCGACATGCAGGTAGAACAGCGCCCACCCGGTACGGGCATCCCCATCCATGTTCAAGTCGATCACAACGATGGCGTTATCTGGTTCAGCCCGCAGCACAAGTCCACCCGCCATCGCAGTTGCCCATTTGAGGCTGGGTTTACAGGTCGTATCTTCACTCGGCGGACCGAAGTCCAATGCTGCAAGTGGTTCACCCTTTCCCCATCCAGTGTGTGGACCGCCTGTGTATGCCCAGGTATCCCCCACTGGGAAAGGAAGCAACAAGTCTGGCTGTTGCAGACTTACGGGGATATGAGGTTCGACCGCGCTCCACGGATCCCCAAAAAGGGAGGCATATGTGAGCGCCAGGCCATTCGGACCAATCGCCTTCTCGTAAACATCCATGGTATGAAGGCGAGAGAAATAATACTGGAACGCGACCGTGGCGGCATTCTGCCAGGGATCGGGGCGCTCCAACCGTCCGTCCGGGCGCTCGAAGACGGTCAGCCGTCCCGTCCGCCAACCGTAATACCCGGTATTGAGCATGTCCGCCGCCCATACCAGTTGCAGGTATACGCCTGGATTCATATAATCCTCGAAACCAAGCGGATATTTAGTGGATGGAGGATCGGGTCGCGAAAGTGCGCCGGTCTGGTATTCCAGCACGGCCATCAGGTAACGCGGGCTGATGCTGAAATTTCGCGCCACCAGGTCCACGATTTCTGCCCCACTGCGATAGCGATCCCCGGAGAACTCACGGTAGTCCTTCAACCAGCCTGGAGTCCCAGAGACAAAGGCTATCGGATCGAAATCGATGGCTGCCGGTCCGTTCACATACAAACTGTCCGGGACAATCTGGTACGGCGAACCCCATAATGGAAGGTAATAGATTGGAATCGACATCGGCATGCCGGGTGGCATGGTGGTTGCGTCGAGTGGGATCCCCGGATTCGCAGCCCGGATCTCGTCAACTGATGTGTTGAAGTGGGCCGCCAGCGAAGGGAGTGTATCGCCGGTCTGTGCGGTATATTCCACCAGTTGACCTGGATCGTAGGATGGCCGCGTGGCGTAGGTTTCCGGCGCAAAAGTCGGAGTGGGGAGCGCCGGTAGGATATCACCCGCAGGCAAGTTCGATCCACCCGCCGGGGGAATACAGGCAGCCATCGAGAAAAGGAAGATAATCGAAATACAGGCGCTTCTCATACCTAACGTTGAATAGCCGAATATGGTCGCCCTTCTTCATCGGCGATCGATATTTCATCGCCGCGGGTCAGTGTCCCCAGGTATGGCCGTTCGCCGTTATGTGCAGTCCAGCCGCTCAGGACGAAGGGCAGCGGTCCATCCGCCAGGACCCATTCCCCGTTATAGCGGCGGGCGATATGGACATGTGTCCCGGTCGCCATCCCTCCTTCACAGGAAGGATGGCCGATCCGGTCGTCGGCGTCCAGCCAGTCCCCGACCTCAACCCGCTCCTTGCTGGCAATGTGCAGATAGAGCAGGACCCAGCCAGTCTGCTCATACCCGTCGCCGTTCATGTCGGTCACTACCACGCCGTTATATGAACGGACAACCAGCCCGGGCGCCGCGGCCAGGACCCATCGCAAAGTCTCGACACACCCGCCATCCACTGAGCCCGGGGCAAAATCAAGGGCTGCCAGGGCCCCGCGCTGGTGCCAGGGTGGGTGCGGACCGCCCGAGAACCACCAAACCTGGCCTTCGGCAAACGGGAGGTTCATTTCTGGTTGGGTTACTGTCCCCGGGAAGAGCGGCTCCACAGCGCCTGCCCGTTGCCAGGGATCGCCAAACATGCTGGCATACAGGGCCGGGAAACCGACATTTGGATCGATCGCCATCATCCAATCAGCCTGGTTGAGACGCCTCGAAAAATAGTATTGCAGGGCGACCGATCCGGCATTCAGGTCCGGCGCCAGGCGGAGGGTGGAGCCATCCGGAAAGGTCAACTCTGTCAGGCTTCCACCGCGCCAGCCGTAATATCCAAGCGACAATTCCTCCACTGCCCAGCGCAGTTGGAGGTAAAGACCACGGTACAGGAAGTCCACATAGCCTAACGGGTAATCGCGCTGCGCCAGGTTGGAGGGCTGCCCGGTGATCCAGCCGCTTTCATATTCGATCAGGGCCAGCAGGAATCTCGGGTTGACGGAAGTTTCCAGCGCGGCGCGGTCGACAATTCCTGGTCCTGCCGTATCCCCGATGACGCTCAGGTATTGGGTATACTGGTTCAGGTAACCGCCAGCCTGGGCCACGTATCCTGAGGTGTCGAAATCGATCGCCGTCGAGGCGAAAACAAACTCGCTATCCGGGAGGATGTTCACGGAAGGTGTGGTTTCGCCGAGCGCCTCCGGGATGAGCAGAGGCGTTCCAGGGGTAAGCAAACCGTCAACCGGTACTGCTTCAGAGGACTGGATCTCTTCCACATTGACGCCAAAATGTGCAGCCACAGTTTTGAGCGAATCGCCGGACTGTGAATAATACAGGATTGGAGATGCGGGTGTTCCGGGATCTGAAGGATCGCCCGTTGCGGTCGCAGACGGCGATGGGCGGGTCGCAGTGACAGACGGTTGGGGACTGGGGGGAAGGGGCGAAGCAGTCGCAGTCCCAAGAAACGGGCTGGCAGTAACCGTTGGCTGAGAAGTTTCGGATGCTTCGGGAGTGGGAGTCTCGTTCGTTCCCCATAACGGTCCACAACCGGAGAAAAACGCCAGCATCACCAATAACAGGATTTCCTTGTTCAATAATCGGGGTGTTTTTCGATCCATCGAGTGGATTATACCTTTTACCGTTGGATTTGATTGACTGAACTGGCGCCGTCGAATGCCTCCACCACATCATCACCACGGCGCAACGTGCCATCATACTCGATCCCGTCGCCGAATGAGACCCAACCATCCAGGATGAACGGGGTGGGACCGTCGGCTGGGATCCATTGCCCATTGAATTTCCTCGCCAGGTGCAGGTGGGTACCGTTCGATATTCCGCCTTCACAGGAGGGATGCCCGATGCGTTCGCCGGCTCTGAGATTGACGCCGGCCTGTACCCGATCCCGGGACTCGATGTGCAAATAGAAGATAACCCAGCCAGTTTGTTCGTAACCGTCGTTGTTCAGGTCCTGGATCACCGCGCCGTCTGCCGAGCGCAGGATCAAGCCGTCGGCTACGGCGGTGACCCAATAATCGCTTTCGATGCAGCCCTGGGTCCCGACTGGTGAAAAATCAAGCGCTGCCCAGCCGGAACCGGTATCCCATCCCCCATGCGGGCCACCAGTGAACGCCCAGGATTTGCCCGGCTCGAACGGCAGCGCCAGGGGCGGCTGGACCAGGTCGGGGGGCACGAGCGGCTCGATCGCCAGATCGAAGGGATAACCCCAGAGACTGGAATAGGATTGAAAGAAGCCGGTCCCACCGACATCCATCTGCCAGGCAGTAATATCATCCAACTGTGCAAAGAAATACTGGACTGCGGCTGTGCCGGCATTGACAGTGGGATTGGCTGTAACCACGCCGCCGTCTGATAGGACGAATTGGTTCAATCCGCCTACCTGCCAGAGATAATAGCCGCGATTGAGGGTATTTGCCGCCCATGTCAACTGGCGGTAGAGGCCGGCATGCCAGGAGTCATTGTAACCAAGTGGATACTCGAGGCCTGCCAGGTCGGGATTTGCATTGTTGACCCACTCCGAGCGGTGTTCCAGGATCGCCAACAGCAGGCGCGGGTTGACCGAATAATTCTGCGCCACGCGCTGGATGACCTGCGCCCCGGACAAAACCACCCCGTCTACATCCTGCCAATATGTGGAAAGATAGCCAGATCGTGTGGCTATGTACGAATCGATATCCAGGGTGATGCTCATCGGTCCATGGACCAATTCCGAATCCGGTATGATCTTGAAACCTGGAGCGGCAGCCTGGGGAGTCGGCGCGGGGATGAACAGTACCTGACCCACGTCCAGGACATTGGGGTCGGTCAGGCTATTCGCAGCCAGGATATCATCAACACTGACCCCATAGTGGAGGGCGATGATCCCCAGCGTATCGCCGGACTGGACTACATGCTGCTCCGCTCCATTCCGCAGGCCAGGCAATGGATGGGGATCGTCCGGTGTGGGAGTCAGGATGGCTGAACCGGGGACGCGGGTCGGCATCAGGCGGAATGACGGGGTGGCAGAGGCGCCCGCCAACGGGATGGGCTGCGGGGTCGGTGATGTGACAACTGGCTGCCAGGCCGGATCGTTAGAAACCGTGCGGACGCAGGCCACCAGCAGTCCAACCGCCAGCAGGGATGGGATTGCGGTCATTAATCGCATCCCGGGATTCTACCAGCAATCCGAAAGCAATATTCTTCTCGCCGCGCACGGTAGGCATGGACAGCAGCATTGCAGTAAAATCGGACCGGATCGCGATCATAAAATACGGAGAGTAGTTGTATGGAAAGCATTCAGACCTTGTCCTGTTTCACCTGGCAGGATGGCCGCCTGGAAACCGACCAGACCGGGACGATCGTCGAAAGTCCCCTGGCCTTAACTGTCAATGGGGAGAGCTGGCTGACATTCATGTGCACCCCAACCGACCTCGATGCCTTGGCTCTCGGTTTCCTTTTCAACGAAGGTTTCATCCAGGGTATGGACGAAGTGGCGGATATCCACCTGTGTGAGCAAGGCGATAATATCGATATCTGGTTGACACATGCCGCCAGCCAACCTGCTCACTGGCGCAGGACTTCGGGATGCATGGGAGGTTTTTCCACGGTCGAGATGTTCAAGACCCAGGAAACCGGGACAGTTGGTGAAAGTTCCCTGAAATCGGATTACCGCCTCAATGCATCCGAGATCCCCGGATTGATGTCGCGCCTGCTTGATTCCCAGGATCTTTACCGCCAGTCCGGCGGGGTCCATACTTCCGCCCTGAGCGACGGACGCGAAATGCTGGCCGTCAGCGAGGATATCGGCCACCATAATACCCTGGACAAGGTCGCTGGTCTATGCCTGTTGCGTGATATTTGGCCGGAGCGACGGATCCTGTTGACCACCGGGCGGGTTGGATCCGAGATGCTCCAGAAGTCGCTGCGTATTGGGGCAGCGTTCGTCCTGAGCCGCACCGCCCCATCCTCGCTGGCAGTGGAAATCGCCGAAGTGGCCGGGGTCACCTTAGTTGGATATGTCCGACAGGGTCGATTCACCATCTATGCGCATCCAGAATGCGTCCAACCGATATAAAAAAAATCCCGTCCTCGGGTGAGGCGGGACTTGCAGAAGGTCGGGGCGCCGAGATTTGAACTCGGGACCTCACGGACCCGAACCGTGCGCTCTAGCCGGGCTGAGCCACGCCCCGAACAGGCAAGGCGGGATTATACACGCCCTATCCTGATTTGACAAGCCGTTTGCGGTATAATCCGTCCGCTATTCTGATCACCCCGCAAGGGCACGATGTATCGTGCCCTTGACGATTAGAGGATATCGAGTATGGAACCTGAACCCATTAGTGAGAACCTTGAGCCTGTCAAACAAATCATTGGCACAGTCGAGATGGTGGACATCGATGCCCAGATGCGCTCCGCCTTCCTGGATTATGCGATGTCGGTCATTGTTGCCCGCGCCCTGCCGGATGCCCGCGATGGTTTGAAACCGGTCCACCGTCGCATCCTGTACGCCATGGACGACCTGGGGATCCGCGCCAACAGCGCCTATAAGAAGTCAGCCCGCATCGTCGGGGAAGTGCTCGGCAAATACCACCCTCACGGCGACGCCGCGGTCTACGAGTCGATGGCGCGCATGGCGCAGGATTTCTCCATGCGGTACCTGTTGGTGGACGGCCAGGGTAACTTTGGTTCAGTGGACGGAGACGCACCCGCCGCCATGCGGTACACAGAAGCCCGTCTCCATAGGATGGCCGAGGAATTGCTGGCAGACCTGGATAAGAACACTGTGGATTTCAGCGA
>VGNO01000136.1 GCA_016865985.1 Chloroflexota bacterium
GCTCGACCATTTCTATTTCTCCCGCCCGATTGCCGCCGATGAGATCAACTGGCCGGTTGTGGACTACCGCTACGGGGGGATCCTGTCCGGGTTGGAGTTTACCCATACCGGCGTCGACATCCCCGCCGATGCTGGGACGGTCGTCATTGCAGCCGGGGCCGGGGATGTGATCTGGACCGGGTGGGGGTTGTTCAGCGGCGTCCGCGATAACCACCAGGACCCCTATGGGCTGTCGGTGATGATCCGACATGATTTTGGTTATAACAGCCAGCCGCTTTATACCGTCTATGCCCACTTGAGCAAGGTCATGGTCGCAGCCGGGCAATGGGTGGATGCCGGCGCCAGCCTTGGACTGGTCGGTGAGACGGGACATGCCACCGGTCCGCACCTGCACTTCGAGGTGCGCCTGGGCGACGGCAGCCGGTTTACCACCCGCAACCCGGAACTTTGGCTGGTCCCGCCGCAAGGCTGGGGTATACTCGTGGCGCGCATCGGCGACCTGTACAGCAACCCACTCGATGCTGTCCGGGTGCGGGTGCAGTCTGTCGCCACCGGTCGCATCTGGGATGTGATCACGTACCGTCACGAGGAAGTCAACAGCGACGAGGTATACCGGGAGAACCTGGTTCTAAGCGACCTGCCGGCCGGTCTCTATGAAGTGCGTGTTCCATATAGAGGTACCGTCCAGTCCCAGGAAGTGGAGGTGCTGGCGGGACAGGTGACCTTCTTCACCTTCCGCGGCTTCCTGTTATTCAACCTGGAACCGCCCTTCGTGCCCGGCCCGGATGGAATCCAGTTCCCGTGACCTTGACGTATCGAACGTTTGTGCTATACTCTGCTCATTCAACCATCTGGAGAGGTGATTATGGCTCGTAAATCGCAGGAAACAGAAGGTCAAATGGATGAAGCCCGCCGCGCCATGCTGGACAAGGCGCTGGGGGATATCACCAAGCGTTATGGCGACGGCTCCATCATGCGCCTGGGTGAAGCCCACAGCATGGTGGTGGATGCCATCCCGACCGGTTCGCTCTCGCTCGACCTGGCGCTGGGCGTGGGCGGCATCCCGCGCGGACGCATCACTGAGATCTTTGGCCCGGAATCATCCGGCAAGACCACCATCTGCCAGCATATCGTGGCCGAGGCGCAAAAAATGGGCGGCACTGCAGCCTACATCGACATGGAACACGCCCTCGACCCGACTTATGCCGCCCGGTGTGGGGTGGATATCGACAATCTCTATATTTCCCAACCCGATATGGGGGAACAGGCGCTCGAGATCACCGAGACCCTGGTGCGCTCCGGGGCAATCGACCTGGTGGTGATCGACTCGGTGGCGGCGTTGGTGCCGCGCTCCGAGATCGAAGGCGATATGGGCGATGCCCAGATGGGCTCCATGGCGCGTCTCATGTCCCAGGCGTTGCGTAAACTTTCCGGCGCCATCAACCAGACTAAAACCTCGGTGATCTTTACGAACCAGTTGCGGATGAAGATCGGAGTGATGTTCGGCAACCCGGAGACGACCACCGGCGGTAACGCGCTCAAGTTCTATGCCTCCATCCGCCTGGATGTGCGCCGCATCCAATCCATCAAAGTTGGAGCGGATATCGTGGGTAACCGCACTCGCGTGCGCGTAGTCAAGAATAAGGTTGCACCGCCTTTCCGTACCGCCGAATTCGACATCATGTACAACGAGGGCATCTCGAAAGTCGGTGACCTGATCGACATTGCCACCCAGATGGGCATCGTGGATAAACGTGGCGCGTTCTTCTCCTATGGCGAGCAACGCATCGGCCAGGGTCGTGAGAATTCGAAGGAATACTTGCGCCAGAATCCCGCCCTGACCCAGGAGATCGAAATGATCATCCGCCAGCGCGCATCCGGTGGGGAGGTCCCGCTGCCACTATCCGGGCCGGCCGATGAAGACGACGCTGGCGTTGAAGAATAAACTCGATATCTACCAGGAGGAAGCCAGGAGATGATGCTGCGAATGGCATTCGCATTCATTTTCCTGGCTTCTTTGTGTCTGTCCGGCTGTGCAGGGAATGGAACGGAGCAGCCGGGCGTTTTCCTGCCCCCGTCGCAGGTAAGCGAAGGACAGACCGCGATTCCAGTCCTGCCGACCCAGGTGGTTCCATTCGGGACACAGGCCGAGTCGGCTTCAACATGCGAGGACAGCCTAATCTGGCTGGAGGACTTGACTGTCCCCGACGGTTCGCTGGTGCAACCCGGCGCTCCGGTGGACAAGCAGTGGCGGGTGCAGAATGCGGGAGCCTGTAACTGGGACAACCGCTACCGCTTGCGCTGGATCGGGTATGAACTGCTCGGTGTCCGACCGGAACGGTCGCTCTACCCGGCGCGCGCCGGGACTACGGCCGTCATCCAGATCATCTTCACCGCCCCGCAAGAGACGGGTTTTTATTCCAGCATGTGGCAGGCGGTCGATCCGGTCGGCCAGTTGTTTGGGGACCCTATCTATATTGAAATCGTGGTTCAGGATCATTGATTAGGTTTGATCACTTCGTCAGTCATCCTGAATAAACAAGCCCGGCGCAGATGGCCGGGCTTTGAATTACAGGTTACAGCAAGCCGGAGTTTCATCCCCACCATCCTGCCAGGTGGAATACGTGCAAGATGGTATCCACGATCAACCCGAGCATGAACAGCAGGATGAAATTCCGGTTGTGCATGAAGGTAAATCCAGCGAACCAGATCGGCCACGCAGTCCACTCTTTGGGCGGCTCGGCCGGTCTCGGCTTGGATAAGGCCCCGACAGAGTAGAATAGCCATTTCCCGGCCAGGAAGACGATCAACATCACCGGGGTGAAATACCGCGGCCAGAACACGAGGTAAACGATCAGGCCGTATGTAGCCAGTAGAGCAACGATGTCCACCATCCGGGCGGCTGTCTGCCCGATGAGGACAGGCAGGGTGGTGACGCGTTTCTTGCGGTCTTCTTCCATTTTGTCGATATGTTTAGCCAGGTTGATGCTGACGACTCCCAGCCCGACCGGGATGCTGGCCAATACCACGCTCCAACTCCAATCTAGGGTCAGTACATAATAAACACCCGCGATCATGATCGGACCCCAAATCAGGAAGATGGCAATCTCTCCCAGGGCTATGTGTTTCAGGGGCCAGGTATAGAAGAGCAGGGTCAATGCCCCGATTACAAACAGGTTCAGGACGATTGGATCGAAGTTGGTATAGAACAGGGCATACACTCCCGCAGCCATAGCCAGGATGCCGCTGATAACGAAATAGACCAGTTGCGTCTTCTTGTCATGGAAGCCATGCACCAGCGGGTGCGGACCGTACAGGGTGCGGAAATAACTGTCCGTATCCACGCCGCGTGCAAAATCGGTATAGTCGTTCAGGATATTGTTCGTACCGTGGGCGATGAATAGGCCGATGGTCACGATCAGCCAGGGCAGGAAGTGGAATCCGCCCGCGCGCCATGCCAGCAACCCGGCGACGATACATGAGAAGACGGTGACAGTGGTGACTGCCGAGCGGGTCATGACAAGCCACCTGGAGACCACATCCAGACCGGTCCATTCCTCCTGGCTGACATTGGGGATGGTGGTCAGGGCGGTTTTCCACATCTTGAAATTGATCATCTTGGACTCCCTTCCCGATTGGCAGTTTCATCTTATCATAATTCACGATCAAGAAAAATCCCTGGAGGTCAGGGATCCTCCAGGGATTTCATCGAGCCGGGTACATTCCCTCCTACATCGCCCAGAAACCGGGAAATACCAACCGTAGAATGACATCCGCGATCAAGCCGAGCATGAACCACATGCCGAAGGCCCGGTTGTTGAAGAAGGCCAGCGGGGCGAAATAGAGCGGCCACCCTCCCTGGCCGTCCGGGAAGTCGGCCGGGCGCTCGGACGGTTTCGGCTTGAGAAAAGCCGGGAACACTTTCCGCAGGGAGGGGATGGCGAAGAGCACCAGCAGCAGGACAGGGGTGAAGTAGCGGATGGCGATCAGGTATGCCACCAGCATGTAAGGAAGAATCATCATGGCGATGATCGCGAAACGGGAGGCTCTCTCGCCGATCACCACAGGCAGGGTATAGATCTTCTTTTCCTTGTCAATCGGGCGTTTATCGATATGCTTGCCGAAAATGACGGTTGTTACACCCAGCACATAGGGCAGGCTTGCCCAGACCACGTTCCAGTTCCACGACCCGGTGAGTACGTAGTAGCCGCCGCCGATCATCAACGGTCCCCAGACGATGAGCACCGAGAGTTCGCCCATGGCGAGACCTTTAAGCGGCCAGGTGTAGAACAGGACGAAGAATGCGCCCAGTCCCAGCAGGAGCCAGATGATCGCATCCCAATTGTTGACCGCGATCAGCAGCACCCCGGCCGATAACGCCAACAGGCCAGTGACGGCGAAATATGTCAGGTGCTGGCGTTTGGTCATCAGGCCGTGCGCCACCGGCTGGGGTCCGTACATGGTGCGGAAATAGTTGTCCTTGTCGACGCCGCGTATGTAATCGGTGTAGTCGTTGAACAGGTTGTTGGCGGCATGGGACAGGATGAGGCCGAGCGCCAGCGCCAGCCACCAGAGCGGGTTGACAGTGGCTCCATCGTGCAGGGCGAAGAGTCCCGCCAGCATGGCCGAGAGGAAGGTCATCACCAGCACCGCAGCGCGGGTGGCGATCAACCACTTCGAGACCAGGTCGAGCGCGTCCCATTCTTGTTTTGAGACATTTGGGATAACAGAAAGAGCTTTCTTCCACATTACAGGGTTCATCTATTTGTTCTCTCCTAGATTTGGTTGCCCGATTATACCAGCGCCGGGCTGGCATCCATTTCCGATGCAGCCTTTACTTGCTTGACAATGGGACTCGCAGGATAAGAGTGAGGTACATGCCACTCCATTAACCGCAGTAATAGACAAAAGGAAGTTAATCACCCAAAACCGTGACTTACTATACTGGCGTTTTGTCTCCAGAAATTCCATACTATTGCCAGCACAATTTTGTCCAAATAATACTCTTTTACGACAATTCGGAGGTGTCCCTTGGAGATCACGTTATCCCCCCTCGAATCATCCCTGAGTAAAACATTCCTGACCAGCATCTACCAAGTAAATGACGGTGGAAATATCCGGACCTGTCTGCAATGTGGTACATGCAGCGGTATTTGCCCGTTCGGATACATTATGCAATACCCACCGGGAAAGATGGTTGGGGCGCTGCGGACAGATATATTCGACCAGGTTATCAAAACTGACAGCGTTTGGATGTGTGTGTCCTGTTACGCCTGCACTGAATTCTGCCCATCGGACATACCCATCACGGCCGGCTTGATGACTCGCGCCAAGGAGGAAATGGTACTCGCGGGGAATATCCCGACCGAATTACAATCCGCCTTGGAGAATACACAACGGTATGGAAATCCCCTGGGAGAATCCCCCCGTAAACGGGCGGATTGGGCGATGGGACTTCAACCGGAAGTGAACATCCTGGGAAAGACCCGCCAGCCGGTGGATGTTCTGTGGTTTGTTGGTGACTATGCTTCTTATCATCCACGGATGGTTTCTGCTACAAAGGCATTGGCAAAAATCCTGGACGCCCTGGGAATCAAATTCGGAATATTGGGGCCGGAAGAAAACAGCGATGGTGATTCGCAAAGGCTGGCTGGGGAACGGGGATTGTTCGAGATGATGACCCAAAAGAACGGGCAGGTTTTCAAGAAATACCAATTCACCGAAATCATCACAACAGATCCACATGCTTTCAATGCTCTCAAGAATGAGTATCCATCGCTGGGTATTTCCTATCCCGTCAAGCACTATACCCAGTTCCTTGCCGGGAGAATCGAGCAGTTGAAGCCGCTACTGAAGAAAACAATTCAAACGAAAATCGCCTATCATGATCCCTGTTACTTGGGCCGTGCTAACGGGATTTTCGATGAGCCGAGGGATTTGTTGAAAGCCATTCCAGGTGTGGAACTGGTTGAGATGTCTCACCAGCGGACGAACAGTTTATGCTGTGGCGGAGGCGGCGGTGGGATGTGGCTGGATGGCTTCCAATGGGAGAAAGCGCATACGAGACTTTCTGAGTGGCGCGTGCGCGAGGCGGTGGCAGCCAACGCGGATATCCTGGCTGTTGCCTGTCCCTACGAACCGCCGCGTTTCGAAGATGCTGTCAAGACCATCCAGACGGCCAGCCACCTCAAAGTAAGGGAATTGGCTGAACTTCTCGCCGAAGCGATGGATCTCTAGGAGGAGCGCCATGAAGATTGCGGTCCCTGTCAAATTCGTACCTGATCTGGTGGAGGAATTCACTATTGACTCGAGCGGCGCCGCCCTGGATACCAGTTGGCTGCGGTTGATTATCAACGAGTTCGATGATCATGCAGTCGAACAGGCTGTTCTTCTCAAGGAGCGCAGCGGTGGCCAGGTCACAGTGCTGATGGCTGAAGCCGATGGGGCGGACGATTTTCTCTTCACTGCGGCTGCGAAAAGCGCCGATCAATTAATAAAACTCACAGGCGACTTTCATAACTGCAATAACCATGCTCTGGCGCGTGCCTTTGCAAACCTGCTCAAGGACCTAAAACCCGACTTGGTTCTTACAGGTGTGCAAGCGCACAATGACCTGGATGGAGCAGTCGGCCCACTCATGGCTGAATACCTCAGCCTGCCATATGTGGGATATGTTGCTGGAATTACGGTCTATGGCGACAAAGTCATCGCTCGCAAGGAATACAGCGGCGGCTTGGTAGCGGAGGTTGAGGTCAAGTTGCCGGCCGTACTCGGTATACAGGCAGCGGAACAACCTCCGCGTTATGTGGCTTATAGCAAGATCCGACAGGTGATGGGCACGGCAAATATCGAAGAATCCCCGATCGCCGGCCTGGACCTGTCGGCTGGAACCGCTGTCAGCCGCATGTTCCAACCGGAATCGACAGAACGAGCGACGATGATCGATGGCAGCGTGGATGAAGTGGCCGACAAACTCGTCGCCATTTTTAAAGAATATGGAACGTTGTAGGCGGAGGCAGCCATGAGCCAAGATATTTTCGTAATTGTCGAACACCTGCGGGGCCAAGTTGCTGAGATATCATATGTGATGTTGGCCGGGGCGCGCCAGTTATCCAAGACCGTGGGGGGTAATGTGACGGCAGTTTTACTCGGATACAATGCCCAAGGACTGGCTGGGAACCTCGCTGCAGATAAGGTGGTGTATGTAGACCACGCGGCGCTTACTGAATTTACTTCCGATGCTTACATATCGACCCTTGCCGTTCTTATCCAGGAGCAATCACCGCGTGCTATCCTATTCGGGCATAGTTCAGTCGGCATGGATATTGCGGGTGGTTTATCGGCCAGACTTGGATTGCCTGTCGTCAGTTCATGCCGCAGCTTTGGCGCAGAGGGGAAGTATGTAAGCCAGATCTGTGGCGGGAAGATCATGGCAGAGGGCGATCTGCCAGGCCCGACTGCACTCGTTACCATGGTGCCGGGCGGCTACAAGGCTGAACAGGGAAGAGGCGCCCAGGCGCCCGCGTTGACGCCTTTCACGGCTCCGGCTCTCGAT
>VGNO01000137.1 GCA_016865985.1 Chloroflexota bacterium
GCCAGAGTCGAGCGCGGACTTGAAGACGATGAACTCGCTGTTGGCGAAGATCCCGCCCACGTTTTTGAGTTCCATCCCGAAGCGCAGGTCCGGTTTATCGGTCCCGAAGCGTTCCATGGACTCGGCGTAGGTGAGAACCGGCCAGGGGGAGGCCAGCAGTTTCTTGTGCGGGGCCACGGCCGGGAGCATTTCGGTGAAGAGCGCTTCCATCAGGGACAGCACATCGTCGCGTTCCACGAAGGACATTTCCACGTCCAGTTGGGTGAACTCCGGCTGACGGTCGCCGCGCAGGTCTTCGTCGCGGAAGCAGCGGGCGATCTGGAAGTAGCGTTCCACGCCGGCCACCATCAGCAACTGCTTCAACTGCTGGGGGCTTTGGGGCAGGGCGTAGAACTGACCGGGGTAGATGCGCGAGGGCACGAGGTAGTCGCGTGCGCCCTCGGGCGTGGTCTTGAACATGGCGGGCGTTTCCACCTCGATGAAGCCGCGCTCCGAGAGAAACTTGCGCATGAATAGCACCACTTCGTGGCGCAGGATCAGGTTGCGCTTCATGCGTTCGTGGCGCAGGTCGAGGTAGCGGTACTTGAGGCGCAGGTTCTCGTCCACCACTTCATCGTCGCGGTTGACGACGAACGGCATGGCCTTGGCCGGGTTCAACACCGTGACCTTGTGCGCCACCAGTTCGATCTCGCCGGTGGGCATTTTCGGGTTGAACTGGTCGGCGGGACGCATGCGCACCAGTCCCTGCACCTGCACGACCCATTCGTTCTTCAGTCCTTCGATGGCCTGGGCGGCCTCGGGGAATTTGTCCGGGTCGGTGACGATCTGGGTGATGCCGAAGCGGTCACGCAGGACGAGGAAGACGACCCCGCCGAAGGTGCGGAAGTTGTGCACCCAGCCGGCCAGGGTGACGGTCTGGTTGGCGTGACTGGCGCGCAGTTCGCCGCAAGTGTGAGTTTTGTACATAGGCTGCCTCCAAAAGATTCAACACGAAGGACACGGAGTAACACGAAGGAAAACCTTCACAAAGGATTTCCTTGTGGACCTTTGTAAGACTTTGTGTCCGTCGTGTTTAAAGTCCTCTTCTTACAAAACAAATCGCCCTCCGCTGCTGCGTTGGGCGATTGATGGTTTGGTGTGCTTTATCAACCTGCAAGGCTTCGCCCAACGCTCCGGGAGGGATCGTTATTATCATTCTCATTATTGTTGGCGAAGCGGCTACTTGTCATTCAGACCTCGGACTGGCGGTATTATAGCATAATTGCATCCCGGTTGCCCCTCCTGCGAATGTAAGGTAGAATTCTCCCACCAAATAATTCCACTTTCCCATAGTTCACAATCGATCACCCCCAGTGTCCCGTACCCTCAGCATCATTACCAATACTTTTCTGGTCTTCCTCGCCATTGCCGTCCTCGGCGGCATGCTGTGGGGGAATGCCGTATATTCGCGCCAGAACCCCGGCGGAAAGGATTTCCTTGTCCCCTGGTCGGCGGCGCGCTCATTCCTCGAGTTCAGCGCCAACCCATACGAGGATCCAGCCACCGAGCGCACCCAGATCCTGTATTACGGACGGCTGGCCGCTGAAGACGAGGACCCGCTCCGCTTGGCGCTCCCGTTCCCGGTCCTGTTGCTTTATTTTCCCACGGCCATTTTCTTCAAGGATTTCTACCTGGCGCGCGGGATCTGGATGCTGTTCCTGGAAGCCGCCCTGGTCGCATCGGCATTCCTGGGCATCGGACTCGTCAAGTGGAAACCGCCGCGCCTGGTATTGATTGCAATCCTCCTGGCAGCAGTCTTCTGGTTGCCGGCCTTCCTCTCGTTGGCTGCCGGTAGCGCGGTAATTTTTTCGTCTGCCTCTCTTCTCGCAAGTCTGGCGGCCATGCGCGCCGGGCGCGATGAACTCGCCGGGGCCTGCCTGGCCCTGGCCTCCTTCTCGGTGCGGGCGACTGGATTATTTCTATTCTTTCTCCTCGGATGGATCATCGCCCGGCGCCGCTGGCGCATCCTGGGAGGGACTGGCATGGTCTATGGATTCCTGACCCTGCTCTCCTTCCTGCTGTTGCCATCCTGGTTCCTGCCCTTCATCCGCGCCGCCTATGCCTCGCTCCGTTTGGGCTTTGGGGATACGCCTGCATCCTTTCTAATGCAGTGGCTGCCAGGGATCGGGTTGCAACTCTCCTGGGCGCTGACCGGTATCCTGCTCCTGGCGCTCCTGATGGAGTGGCGCGCCGCAAGGACCGGCGACGACCTCCGCCTGTCCTGGACCATCTCCCTCACCTTGGCGGTCTCCCTGCTCATCGGCGCACCAGTCGATCCGTTCGGGCGTTATATGCTTTTCCTCCCGGTCACAACCTTCATCTCGGTCGTTTTCGAACGCTGGGCAGGTCCGCACCGCTGGCTGGGGGTGGCAGTCGCTTACGTTTTCCTCCTGCTTGCCGGTTGGGTTGCAGTGACCGGGTTGGGTAGATTCCTCGAGGAATTTTCATTGCAGGCGATCCTCTTCTTCACACTGCCGTCAGCCCTCATTGCCGGCTTGTACTGGGTGCGTTGGTGGGCGCTCCACCCGCCGCGGGTTTGGGCTGACCAGGCCAGGGACAAGTAGATGACCCGGCGGGATTATCTGCTATTGGCGCTGCTCGGGCTGGTTACAGCCATTATTGTAGCCAAATTCGAACCGTCTCCAGGATATATGGATGCGGATTATTATGCCGCAACCTCTCTCGAACTGGCTTCCGGCCGGGGGTTCAGCGAGCCATTCCTGTGGAACTACCTGGATGATCCAGCCGGGCTGCCGCACCCGTCCCATGCCTATTGGATGCCGCTGGCATCCCTGCTGGCGGCGATTTTCCCAACCCTTACCGGTGAATGGAACTGGCCAGCAGCCCGGCTGCCATTCATCCTGCTCACAGCCTGCCTGCCGCTTTTGGTTGCCTCCCTGTCGTTTTCCATCTCCTCCCGCCGGGACCTGGCGCTGGTATCCGGCCTGTTGGCGATATTTTCCGGATATTACCTGCCCTACCTGGTCACAACCGATACATTCATCCTGTACATGTTCCTGGGAGGGGCCTGGTTCTTACTCCTCGCCCGGCAGGTGACGCCGGCAACTTTGCTCCTATATGGCTTGACCGCCGGTTTAATGCACCTCGCCCGCGCTGACGGCATCTTCTGGTTGCTGCTTTCACTGTGTGTCGTCGCGGTGCGCCAGTTCAGGGAACGGGCAGTCCTGCCGGTCTTGGCCAGACTTGGATTGACATTAACCGGGTACCTGCTGCCCATGCTGCCCTGGTTCATCCGCAACCTGGCGACCTTTGGCACGGCGCTGGCTCCCGGTGGTTCGATGGCTCTATGGTTGACCGATTATGATCGCCTTTTTGCCTATCCGGCTACCCAGGTCGATCTCGCAACCTGGGTTCAGGCTGGTTGGCAGGCGGCCCTCCACGCCCGTGTCTGGGCCCTGGGTATCAACCTGGGGAACGCCCTGGTCGTGCAGGGGGCTGTATTCCTCTTTCCTTTCATCCTGGTGGGCGCCTGGCAATACCGCCGGGAAAGGATCGTCCTTTCCGGAGGGATAGCCTGGCTGGTTACACTCCTTGCCATGACCGTCGCCTTTCCGTTTGCCGGGGCACGCGGGGGCTTTTTCCATTCCGGCTCTGCCTTGCAGCCGCTCTGGTGGGCGCTGGCGCCGGCTGGAATTGCATCGGCGGTATCCTGGATCTCCCGGAAACGGAACTGGCTCGAGGTCCGGGCGAGGCGTATCTTTCTTGGCGGGGCGGTCGGTCTCTCGCTCTTTGTAACGGTATTCTTCCTCGCCATCCGCCTGCCGGACTGGGGGCGCAGGTTCGAGGATTATCGCCGGGTGGACCAACTGATCGATAATTCAGTTGGGGAGGCCCCCGGGGTCATTATGGTTGCCAACCCCCCCGGTTATTATCTGGCTACAGGGCGCCAGGCGATTGTCATCCCGGACGGGGATGAACAGGCGCTGCTAGCGGTTGCTGACCGCTATGGGGCCGGGGCGCTGGCGCTCGAGGCGGGGCGCCTGGTCAGCGGATTACAAGATCTGTACGATGATCCTGTCGGGCAGCCGGGACTTGCCTACCTCGGCCAAGTGGAGGGAACCCTTGTCTTCATCATCCAACCCTGAGGGACGATTGAAACGCCCGGAGATCTTCCTCCTGGCAGGATTATCTATCCTGGCGGTCATGGTCTACCTGATAGTTTCAGCGCTGACCTACAGGCTGGGATTCCCGCTCGATGATGCCTGGATCCATCAGGCATACGCGCGCAGCCTGGCATTGCACGGCGAGTGGGCATTCATCCCCGGCCGGGTCTCAGGCGGTTCTACGTCGCCTCTCTGGACGCTCCTGCTGGCAGCCGGTCACCGGCTGGGCCTGGCGCCATACGGCTGGACCTACATGCTCGGGGTACTGTCCTTGTTTCTCCTGTCGCTGGTATGTGAGCGATCCGCCCGTCGCATCTCTTTAGCCTACCGCCCGCGCCTGCCGTGGGTTGGGATTTTGATCACGCTCGAGTATCACCTGGTCTGGGCTGCCGGTTCCGGGATGGAGACCTTGTTCCATGCGTTTTTGGTCACGGCCGCGCTGTCCGTCCTGGCAGGTTCGAGGCGTTATTTGCTGGCTGGCCTTTTGATCGTTTTATCGGTATGGGTTCGTCCGGATGGGATCACCCTCCTGGCGCCGGCTTTCCTGGCGGCTTTACTGGTGGAGACAACCTGGAAAGACCGGTTGCGGGCCATGGGCAACCTCCTGCTGGGCTTTTCGATGCTGTTCATCCCATACTTGTTCCTCAACCTGCTTCTCGCCGGGACTCCCTGGCCGAGTACATTTTATGCCAAGCAGGCCGAGTATGCAGAACTTCTCCAGGTGAATATCTTCGAGCGCTTTGGCCGCCTGTTGCTCCAACCGTTGATCGGGGTGGGATTGTCTCTTTCCCTGGGATTCATCCTGTTCCTCGCAGATGCCTGGAAACGACGCCGCTGGGGTCTCCTGGCTGGGATGGCGTGGACCTTTGCCTTCGTGGCGCTCTATGCCATCCGGCTGCCGGTCATCTACCAGTATGGACGTTATTTGATCCCGGCCATGCCGATCTTCCTGACATGTGGATTATTGGGATTATTGACTTATATCCCCCGCCCTGTCCCGCGCTGGTTATGGACCTTCGATACCGCCTGGCGGTTATTGACGGTTGCGCTGCTTTTGCTATTCTATGCCATTGGCGCCGGGGCATTTGCCCAGGATGTGGCTGTGATCGAATCGGAGATGGTTGCTGTGGCATCCTGGGTGTCCGCCAATGTTCCATCGGAAGCGCTCGTGGCGGCGCATGATATCGGCGCCTTGGGTTATTTTGGCGGACATGAACTGGTCGACATGGCAGGCCTGGTGTCGCCCGAAGTCATCCCCTTCATCCGGGATGAGGCCCGGCTGGCTGCTTATCTCGATGAACGGGGCGCGGACTACCTCGTCACCTTCCCGGACTGGTACCCGCTCCTGACCAGCGGCCTGCAACCGCTCTATGAAAGCGGCGGGGATTTCGCCCCCCGCCAGGGCCAGGAGAACATGGTCGTTTATCCCTGGGGCTGTCGTTGACATGATTCGACAGGAGGAAAATTGCCGCAAGCATCCACATGTGCTATACTCAGGCCGACCGCCTCTCGAGTTATGGGAAAATGGAAATGAAGGAAACCACGATATTAGTTGTTGATGACCACCCATTATTCCGCCAGGGAGTTGCAGACGCGCTTGCAACCGAACCGAGTTTTAAAGTAGTCGGGCAGGCGGATTCAGGGGATGCAGCCCTCGAACTTATTCGCTCTCTCCGGCCACAGATTGCGCTGGTGGATGTCAACCTGCCGAATATGAACGGACAGCAGGTCACCCACCAGGTTGTCCTGGCAAAACTGCCAACCCGCATCATCCTGCTGACAGGTTATGACGACAATGAGCAGGTCATCCATGCGGCCTGGGCAGGGGCGGCAGGATATTGTTCCAAGGATATCCTGCCCCAGGAACTGGTTAAAGTGATCCAGGAAGTTGCCGATGGTAAGACAGTCATCGGCAACCAGGTCTTCACCCGCAAGGAATTCGAACTCTGGATGAACCAACAGATGGAAAAAGCCCGTCATCTCTATAGTGAACCGGGCAGTCCGTTCCATCCGCTTTCTGATCGTGAAATGGAAGTACTATCCTGTGTTGTGCGTGGGATGAGCAACAAGGAAATCGCTATTTCGCTCGGTATCAGCCACCAAACAGTGAAGAACCATGTCACAGCCATACTGCGGAAATTCAGCGTGGAGGATCGCACGCAGGCTGTGGTGTATGCCCTGCGGCGCGGCTGGGTGCAACTGCATACCCCTCACGTAAAATCAAAGGAGCAGGATTGATCATGGCGGATGACCAGAAGCAATCTCCCCGGGATGTCATCCAGGATGAACTTGCTGAAATCCAACGCGGCATCAAGGAAATCACCCTCATGCTGGAGCAGAGCCGCGCCGAGGTCGGTAAGTTGACCCAGCGGAATGCGGCTATCACAGCCCACCTCCAGCAGGTCCAGAACCAGGCAGGCGCCGGGCAGACGGGTGAATTGCGGATGGCTTATGATTCCGCCCTCGATGCGCAACAGCGCCTGTTTGTGATGCGCGGTCAATTGGAAAAACTCCAGAGCGACCAGGCGCACCTGGAACGGCAGAAGAAGACGCTGGAGAAACTTCATGAGTTGCTTGCCGGGAGCGCTGGGACGGCGCGGGTCGAGAAAGGCGGGTTGGCGAGTGTAGAGATGTTGGTCAACGCCCAGGAATCCGAGCGCCGTCGGCTATCACGCCAGATGCATGACGGACCGGCGCAGGCGCTTTCCAATTTCATCCTGCAGACCGAGATTGCCATGCGCCTGCTCGACGTGGATGCTGAACAGGCGCGCTCTGAACTGTCCAATTTGAAGATTGCCGCAATGGGCGCCTTCCAGAAGGTCAGGAACTTTATCTTCGAACTCCGGCCGATGATGCTGGATGACCTGGGACTCGTCCCAACCATCCGCCGTTATGCAGACGCCATCAAGGAACAATCCAGCATGGATGTGAACGTAAACGTCTCAGGGACGGAACGGCGCCTGGAGCCATACCTCGAAGTGATGGTCTTCCGCGCCATGCAGGAATTGATCAGTAATGCCACGCGCCACAGCCAGGCAACCGTTATCAAAGTACAGGTGGATATGGGCGACCATCTCGTGCGCTTGAGCGTCGAAGATAACGGGAACGGGTTCGACGCCGAGGCAGCCCACAAAGATGGCGCCCTGGGTTTGAACTTGATCAAGGAACGGGTGGAAATGTCAGGCGGTAGTTTTACCGTGGATTCAATGCCGGGCAAAGGGGCCAGGATTTCATTGACTGTCCCGGCTGGATAAAAGCCTAACAATTCTATCAACCCGAATATTGTCGCTGCTTGCATAAATGTAAACCCCTTTT
Organism: Chloroflexota bacterium; assembly: GCA_016865985.1. GTDB lineage: Bacteria > Chloroflexota > Anaerolineae > Anaerolineales > Villigracilaceae > VGNO01. The sequence continues at coordinate 7,479 of VGNO01000137.1, forward strand.
CTTGTTATTTGTACTGGAACTATGTATAATATAGGCATCTACGGGACGGCTTCCCGAAGAAAACCCA
>VGNO01000138.1 GCA_016865985.1 Chloroflexota bacterium
AAGACATTTACCAACCAGGTCGTGACATTCCTGTATCTGGCATATAAGATGACAGGCAAGGACACGCGTGATTTGGAGCGCGTCCCTGAATTGATGGAGCAGACAATTGAAATGGTCGCCCCGCAGATCGAAGCGATCGCCAGAGACATCAACGCGTGGAATGACATGTACTGTCTCGGCTACGGCGCGACATATGCCATTGCTCTCGAAGGCGCGTTGAAATTGAAGGAGATCACGTACGCACATTGCGAAGGCATGCTCTCGACCGAGTTCAAACACGGACCGCTCTCTGCGGTCAGCAAGGGCTTCCCGATCATCTTCGTCGCGGGACCGAACGATGTGCCGCTCATCATCAGCGGCATCAACGAAGTCAAAGTGCGCGGGGCACGGACGATTGTCATCGGGGAAGAGGACGCCCGCCTGCGCGCCAACGGGGATGACTTGATCGTGCTTCCCAACTCCGACCCGCAGGTCAGCCCCCTGCTGGGTGTCCTACCGCTGCAGTTGCTCTCGTATCACATGAGCGTGATGCGCGGGTTCGATCCTGATTTCCCGAGGAATTTGTCCAAGACGCTGACGGTGGATTGAGGAACAATTGTCCAAGCAATTCAATTAAAATAGAGAAAATGTTTGCTTGACATCTCGCTGTTTCTGGTGATAATAGAGGCATATCCCCCAGTAGTAGCTTCGGCGAACCTGGTGCGAGACCGCCTCACGGCGGTCTCTGTGTTTAAGGGCTTATGAAAACAAATATCTACATTGACGGCTTCAACTTTTATTACGGCTGTATCAAAGGTACATCCTACCATTGGCTGGATGTGGCAACGATGTGCCATTTATTGCTCCCCGACGATAAAATCCACAGAATCAAGTACTTCACCGCCCTTGTTTCAGCCCGCCCTAATGACCCCGAACAACCTGTGCGCCAACAACTTTTCCTGCGCGCCCTGCAAACCCTTCCAAATCTTGAAATCATTCTTGGGACATTTCTCTCTCACGAAGTAAAAATGCCGCTCTCGCCAATTGGAAGCGGTTATGCCAAGGTCATCAAAACCGAAGAGAAGGGTTCAGATGTCAACATTGCCACCCATTTGTTGATGGACGGTTTTGGAAACGATTATGAACTTGCCGTGGTCGTCTCGAACGATTCGGATTTACTCTTGCCGATTCAAGTTGTGACACAACAATTTGGAAAACCTGTCGGCTTGCTCAATCCACAAAAGCACACAAGCGTGGCATTATTGCCGCACGTTCTGTTTGTCAAGAAAATTCGCAGTTCGGTTCTGAAAAACAGTTTATTTCCAGATATGTTGAGTGACAAAAACGGGCAATTTTCAAAGCCTGCTGATTGGTAAATCTTGTGTGATTACCCAAAGAATCTGCCCAAGACGCTGACGGTGGATTGAGGGAAAGATTTAACCACGAAGGACACGAAGAGCACAAAGGTTGACCCCTTCCGCCCGCAACACGCTATCGGGCTTTGTAAATATCCTGCGCCGGTCAGAATTTTTACGGTGACCAGAATTGCTTGGCCCAGGCCATTATCTCTGCCACATCGGCCGAAGGCGCACCGTACAGTGTTCGTGACGAGGCGTTTTCAGAGACCGCCCCCGGGCAAAACGGGGGGTCCTCCCCGTAAAAAACTGTCTGGCTGACAATACCTGGATTTCCCATATTCTGATTGTCGATCAGGAAAACGGTCAAATCGTAGGTGACGCGGGTGATGGTCGTTGCTGTGTTTTCATAGCGGCAGGTCTCGATTTCTTGTTCATCCTCGTAGACACACAGGATGGATTTGGCCGTTTCCATGGAAGCCGAATGCCCATCCACTCCTGCTGGGACCGGCGAGGCGCTCTGCGTTAATTCATCCCCTTGGAACCAGTACAACCACAACGGACCTTTCGCGCTTTCATGGTAGGGCCCGCCGATAACTTGCACATATATGCATACCCCTGCCCACGACTCGGCCTCGGATTGGACAGTGGCGGAGGCGGCGATATCGGCCGCGCTGATTTCCGCTGATTGGGATGATCCTTCCTGTTCCGCTCGAATTTGCCGCCAGGCGAAGATGACCACCATGATGGCGGCGATAACCACAACGATCAGAATTCCAACGAGCATTCTTTTTCGGGTCATGGAGCGCCTCCAGAAAACCGACATCATGAAAGGTTGCTTGGTTTATTCCATTACGTTGGTCAGACCGCCGGTCACACCCTCGGCGGTCGAAATGTCCCCGGCACTTCGGAAGTGCCGGGAACTTGTTTTAGATGTGTATCGCGCTGCCTTCGGCGGCGTGGGCCGCTTCCATGAGCGCCTCGCTCAATGTAGGATGGGCATGGACATTGCGGGCGATCTCGGCCGGGGTCAACTCCATCATCTGCGCCAGGGTTAACTCTGGCAGCAGTTCGGTCACTTCGGGGCCGACCAGCGTTGCACCGAGGATCTCCCCGTATTTTTCATCCACGATCAATTTGACCCAACCGGCATAGTCCGCCAGGCCGAGCGCCTTGCCGTTGGCCTGGAAAGGGAACCGCCCCACTTTAAAGGTATGGCCGCGCTCCTTGGCCTGCGATTCGGTAATACCGAACGACGCCACCTGTGGCGAACAGTACGTCGCCCGCGGCATCATCTCATAATTCAGCGTGACCGTCTCCGCGCCGGCGATATTCTCGGCGCAGACGATGCCCATCGCCGAACCGACATGCGCCAGCATCAGTTTTCCGGTCACATCGCCGATGGCCCAGATACCGGGGACATTGGTCGCCATTTTCTCGTCGATCTCGACAAAGCCGCGGTCAGAAATTTTGACGCCAACTTCCTCCAGCCCCAGCCCCTTCGAGTTGGGACGGAAGCCGATCGCCACCAGGGCCTGCCCGGCTTCGAGTGTCTTCGTTTCCCCTGCAGCCGAAACGGTGACCTTGACCCCGGTCCCGGTCGCTTCGACCGATTCCACCTTGTGCTCGACCAGCAGTTTCACGCCGCGCTTGGTGTAAGCCTTGGCTACTTCCGCGGCGGCTTCCTCGTCCTCCAGCGGCAGGATGTGCGGCAGCATCTCCACCACGGTCACATCCACGCCGTAGGAATTCCAGACCGTGGCAAACTCCATGCCGATGGCTCCCGCCCCGATGATGACCGCGCTCTTTGGCAGTCTTTCCTGAAGGATGGCTTCGAGATACGTGACCACTTTCTCACCGTCCACCTTCCATGCGGGCGGGACGGCTGCGCTGGCGCCGGTGGAAACGATGATATTCTTCGCCTTGAGTTCGGCGACTTTGCCATCTTTGTCTGTGACAGTTACCGAATCCTTGGCAGTCAACTTTGCTGTGCCGATGTGGATGGCGATCCCGTTCTTCTTCATCAAAAACTCGATGCCCTTCACCAGCCGGGCCGAGACCTGGCGTGAGCGTTTGGCTGCCACCGAAAAATCAAGTTTCAGGTTCTCGAATGAAAAGCCAAATTCCTTGCCGCGTTCGCGCAGGGTGTGGGCCACTTCGGCGTTCTTCAACAACGATTTTGACGGGATGCAGCCCACGTTCAGGCACACGCCGCCCAGCCACTGGCGGTCTACGATGGCGACTTTCTGTTTCAATTGTGCGGCGCGGATGGCAGCCACGTAACCCGCCGGCCCGGCGCCGATGACGATGACATCATATGGTTCCATGCTGGATTCTCCTTATGGAAGATGGGAAAATTATACCCGCTTTGACAGACGGAATCAAAAAGGGCGGCCCAGGGCCGCCCTATCGGAACTATTCCCTTATGGGGTGGTGTTCTTGCAGGATCCGGGGCCGCCCTGGGGTGGAACATACCAATAACATGCCGGGTTGCCAGTACAACTTCTCTCATCCATGTACACGGAGCAATCCACGACTACCGCGGTCGGCGATGGCGGCGGGGGGGGCGTGAATGTCGAGGTTGGGGGCAATTTGGTCGGCGTGCGCGTGGGCGTCCTGGTCACAGTCGGCAAGGGTGTCTGCGTGTGAGTCGCACCCTGGAACGGAGTCGGTGTAGTGGTCGGGAAACTTTGCAGAGGCGGGATCGCCAGCGGCTCGGGGGTTAGGTTTGTCAGTGGGTCCATCTGAAGAGCGCTGGGGAGCACTTCTGTAACTTCAACGCAGAGATAGGTATCAACATACTCCCCCTCCCCAAAAGAACCCATCCAATTAGTGTTTTCCCAATCAACCAGGACCATGATCACATACAGGCCAATGGCGGGTGGATTCCAATGGTATGTCACCGGATCAGTCCCTGATTCAAGCCAATCCTCGAATAACGCACTTGAAGGATCATCCACATTGGCAATGGCGAGATAACCGCCATAGATAGAATTCACATCCGCATAGTAATTCACTCCTCCTGGAGAATCGACCGGCATATGAAAGATGATGTCCACTCCAACTTCCACTTCATCGCCAGCCTGCGGATTATCGATCAACGGGGCGGGGGGCGGTTCATCCGGGTAATCCCCCCATGGTAAGGACAATTGGACGGCAGTTGTCCTGAGAATCTCAGCGGTTTGCTCGCATTGTATGAAATCTTTATTGGGTCTTGTACCGCCACAGGCGGTCAATGCACCCAGGATGACGAAAACAGATAGTACACAGAGTACCCGATATTTGCCTGGCATATGCCACTCTCCTCTCTTCACAACCATCATGGATTGCTGGGCTGTGCACGCAAATACGGCTCTAGAGTGGAATTGCAGCCCGGTTATCGGCCCTGTTTGATTCATTATATAACAAAGAGGGCTGGATTCAACCAGCCAAACTGCCTACTGACATCCATGGTTCGTTTCCGTACAGGCGGCAGGAATTGATGGACGACCCATAGAGCAACTCCAGCCATGCTGGTCTCTGGACGAAGTTAATGTTACCGGGTATATTTCCTTCTGTTCCGACGACACCCGCATCCGTGCACATCCCTGCCGCATGAACCTCGAAACGACCGATTTCACCCCCCAACGGATAGGCTCCCTGCTGCGAATCGTCTTCGCCCGCCTGTGGCAGGAAACTGCCGGCCTGCCGGTGGAGGCGGCGCTGGAACACGTGGCGCTGGTCGGCCAGTTGACGGATTACGAAGCGGGTTGTTACCCGTCCACGAATACGCCGCGCTTCGAGCGTACCCTGCGGCTGGCGACCATCCCGCTCGTGCAGGCCGGCTGGCTGGAGAAGAACAAGGGACGCTGGTACCTAACGGAATCCGGGCGGCGCGCCTGCAAGGGCTTCAAACGGGTGGAGGATTTCCACGAAGAGGCGGTGCGGTTGTTCGCCGAATGGCAGCACAACCGCTCCATCCTAAGCCTGGCCACGGAGGAGGCGGAAGAGAAGGCCTGGAAACAGGTGCGGGAGTATCTTCAGGCCCTGAAACCATTCGAGTTCCAGGAACTGGTCAGCGACCTGCTGCAAGCCATGGGCTACCACATCGCCTGGGTGGCGCCGCCGGGCAAGGAACGCGGCTATGTCAACTTCCTCGCCTACACGGACCCGATGGGGCTGAGCCTGCCCCGTATCAAGGTCCACATTTCACACAGCGGGCAACCGGCGCTGGTGGAAGGGTTCAGGACCTTCGTCTCCTCGCTCGGGCTGAGGGACTCCGGCATCTTCGTCTCGACCAGCGGTTTCAGCGGCAGCGTCCGGGAGGAAGCCAGGGCTTTCGAAAGCGCCCGGGTGGCGCTGGTGGACCTGGAAAACTTCTTCGACCTGTGGGTGGAATACTACGAGAGACTGGCCCAGGAGGCCCGCCTACGCCTTCCGCTCAAACCAATCTACTTCCTGTCATACTTGAAATGACGCCCTGGCATGAGGCATGAACCATCCCTGCCACCAATCCTTGTGAACAAATTCCGCGAATTCCTCCGTAGCCGCGCCCTGGTCATCCCCTTGCTGCTGGTCTTCACCGCCCTGCTGGTGCAAACATCCTGGGTGGGGGACGATGCTTTTATCACCATGCGCACCGTGGACAATTTCGTCAACGGTCACGGCTTGCGTTGGAACCTTGCCGAGCGGGTGCAGGTTTTCACCCATCCTTTATGGATGTTCCTGCTCTCCGGGGCATATTTGTTGCTGGGGAATGCCCACCTGGCCTCGATCCTTTTGTCGGTCTGCGTCTCGGCGGTTGCTTTTTTCATCCTGCTCTGGAAGGTCCCGGAAAATAACTTCGGCCTGCTCCTGGCAACCTCCATCTTGCTCCTCTCGAAGGCCTTCGTGGACTATTCATCCTCCGGCCTGGAAAACCCCGCCACTCACCTGCTGGCGCTTGGATTCGCCATCCTGTTCCTGCGAAGCGCGGTCCCGCTGCCTGGCTGCCGCTTGTTCCTCATCAGCCTGATGGCGGGACTCTCCGCCTTCAACCGGATGGACACGCTCCTGCTCTACCTGCCGGCCCTGGGCTACTTGCTCTGGCGGGACCGCAGCCGGCGCGCCTTCGGCCTGGCGCTGGCCGGTTTGGCGCCCTTTCTGGCCTGGGAAGTATTTGCCATCATCTACTACGGTTTCCCTTTCCCGAACCCATACTACGCCAAACTGGTGACCGGCATCCCGGCAGCAGAACTTACCGCCCAGGGGCTGGTCTATTTCCTAAACTCGGTCGGATGGGATCCGATCACCCTGGTAATGACCTTTTCTGCCGTTATCCTGGTCCTCGCTGGCCGCCGACTGGAGGATAAATTCCTGGCGGGCGGCATCCTTCTTTACCTGGGCTACATCCTGTCCATCGGCGGCGATTTCATGAGCGGGCGTTTCTTCACTGCGCCGTTATTCCTGGGCGTTATCCTGCTCGTGCGACGGGTGCAGGAAAGTACCCGTCCGGAAAGATGGGCCTGGATCGGTGTGGTGTTGCTGCTGGGTATGGCAATGGCGCCGTTGAAATCCTTCGCCACGCCGCTGGCAAGCGACCTGGAAACGTTCGACACGACATCCGGCATCGCGGATGAGCGCGCCGGGTATTACAGGTATACCAACCTTTTGCTCCTCGACCGGAATGGCAATCTCCATGACCGCCAACCACCGCCCCAAGGACGGGATGAAACGAAAGTTGTCACCGGCTCCGGAGTGGGCATGTTGGGATATTATTCCGGCCCGGATGTGTACATCATCGATGTTCTGGCTCTGGCGGACCCCCTGCTGGCGCGCCTGCCCGCCAGGTTCAACCTGGACTGGCGTATCGGCCATTTCGGGCGCGACATTCCCGAGGGCTACCTGGAAACGCTGGAAACGGGCATCAACCACATAGAAGACCCCTCCCTGGCGGAATACTACGATGAGTTGCACTTGATCATCAGCGGCGACTTATGGACCGCAGAACGCTGGGCGGCAATCTGGATGATGAACACCGGTCAATACCAGTCCCTGCTGGTTGCGTATCAGGAACGGAAGGTCGCCCAGGTACAGGAACCGTAATCCCGTCTCATCCCCAGGCTTCCAATACCCCTTTTACCTTCTCCAAAAATGCATCCGCACTGGCGCCATCCAGGATGCG
>VGNO01000139.1 GCA_016865985.1 Chloroflexota bacterium
GTGGTTGTCATTCATGGTTCGCTCCTGGCTCTGTGGTAGGAGCTGAAGCTTACCAGATGTCAGCCACCATTTCATCAACTTCTATGCGCTTTTTGTCCGGTAGAGAATTATTCTGCAAGGTCTGCAAGTTGTCAATGGTTTTGTAAAACCGGACATCTGATGGCGCCTGCATGCCTATGAAGGTGGTATGAAAATCCTTGTAATTAGACGGATTGTAATGTCGGGAGATACGGTCGCGTGGAAACCCCCGTTTGATCACTTTGGCTGTCAATCGAGACGTTTGATTGCCAGGATGGTCAGGTCGTCAGCGGGCGGCAGTTCCCCGGCGAAGGCTTCCACATCGGATTCGATGGTCGCCAGGAGCGACTCGACCGGGTCGCCGGCGCAGGAAGCCAGGAACCCTTTCAACCGCTGGTCGCCGTAGGCTTCCCCGGCAGAGGAAAATGCCTCGGTCACCCCGTCTGTGTACATCAACAGGCAGTCCCCGGGATCGAGGTGGATGGTCTTATCGGCAATCGGGATGTTTTCCACCACACCCAGCGCCATCCCGCTCCGGCTCAGGGATTCAATTCGCTTACTGGTTGCCGAGAACCAGAACGGTGGGTTATGCCCGACATTGGCATAGGTAACATCGCCGGTCTTCAGATCCAGTACCACATAGACCGCTGTGACGAACATGCTCTGTTGGTTATCCGGGATGATGAGGTCGTTCACCCGTTGCATGGCCGCGGCAGGGGAAGGGGTATCGAAAACCACGGCCCGGACGAGGGTGCGGGTAAGCGCCATGAACAGGGCGGCCGGGATGCCTTTATCGGATACATCGGCAATGAACAATCCCAACCGGCCATCCGGCAGTTCGAATACATCGTAAAAGTCCCCGCCCACCTGACGAGCCGGGCGCCAACGGGCAGCCAGTTCCCAATTCGCGAAGACCGGTAATTTTTCCGGCAGGAAGGTCTGCTGGATCTGGCGCGCCAGGTGCACCTCGTGTTCCAACCGCTCCCGCAGCACCATCTCCTGCTGGAGGTGCTCGTTCTGGATGCTCAAGGCAACCTGCTGCGCAATTCCATTGACGATCTCCACCCGCTTCTGGCGGAAACGGCGCGCCTCACCTGCTTCCTCGACCAGCATCACGCCGAAAAGGTCATTCCGGACCATGACCGGGAAACCCAGCAAGAGGTGGTCCCCGCCCTGCAAGGCGTAGATTGTATCCTCCTCGGTCCGGGCTAATTCAGGTTCGAGCCATTCCTCCCCCGCATCCGAAGTCAGGATACCCACAATGGTCTGGCTGCGGTCACGGACTGCATCGAGTAATGGGAAGTCACCGGGTGAAAAATCCCCATTCAGGATCAGGGATTGCACTTCGTCAGGGATACCGTAAGCCTGGGAGGGGTGGAAACGGCCATTCTCGAACAGGTAAATTGCGCAGGATTTCACCCCAACCAGGATGGGGGTGATGCGTGCGATGGAAGCCAGGGTTTCATCCAGCGTGTTCGAATTGGCGACAGTCTGGGCGACCTGTAACAGGGCGGCCGAGGCATAGGCCTGTTCCTGGGCGGAATCATACAACCGGGCATTTTCGATGGCTACCGCCGCATAACTGGCGAAGGTGGCGGTCATGGCTTGCGCTTCGTGCCCGTACCGCCCCGGTGAGTGGTGCGAGAGGGTCAACAGGCCGACCGGTTGGTTGTCGACCTTGAGCGGGGCGGCTATCGAAGAATAATCGGCGGCGAATCCACAAGCCAGGCCGGTGGGACCAAGGGGATCGATCGGCTTGCGGATGACCGGTTCTTCACTTGTCAGGGCGCCGGTCAGGTAGTCGTGGGCTTCCGGCCAGCGTTGGGCGGCAGCCTGGACCTCCAGCGGGTCTGCGCCATGCAGGTGGGCGAGGTAGATTTCGTCGTTGTCCGCCAGCCAGATGGACGCCACCTCGCAGGGCAGGTTGTTCTCCAACTGGCGCAGGATGGTGTCCAGCACATCGTCCAGGCTGACATCGGTCGAAAGCAGGCCGGCCACTTCCCGCAGGCTGTCGGCCACCTGTCGCCGCCAGCGTTCGGTCCGGTACAGGTCGGCGTTGTGCACGGCGGTTGCCACCGTATCGGCCAGGGCTTCGAAGAGGAGGCGGTCGTCATCCCGGAACGCGCCTGGCCGGTCGCTCTGGATGTCCATAAGGCCCACCACCCGCTCATCGTAAATGAATGGGACACAGAGTTCGGCGCGGGTATCTTCGGGTGGCAGAGGTGACGGCTTGAAGAGCGGCTCATGGTCGACGTCGTTTGCCAGGACCGTCTTGCCATTTCGCGCCACCCAGGGGATGATCCCCTCCGGATCGTCGAGGCTCAGGCGGTAGCCCTGCATATCGCCACTCCTGGCGCCGCTGCCCGCTTCATAGATGACCTGCCTGCGGTTGGGGTGGACACTGAACATGGAGACGTACGGGAAACCGAACCGCTCCTGGATGATGGCTGCCACCCGGAAGAGCAGTTCGGATAGTTCGAGGATGGAGGCAATATTCCGCCCCACCTCTGCCACTGCCGATAACTGGCTGGCGCGTTTATCCAGGTTGCCGAACAGCCGGGCGGCTTCGATGGCGGTGGCGATGTTATCCGCCAGTGAACGCAAAACCAGCAGGTCGTTCGGGTGAAAGGTGCCCAGCAGGTCGCTTTGCAGGTCGAGCACGCCCAGCACCGTGTTTTCGACCTTCAAGGGCAGCGCCACTTCGGAGCGCGTTGCCGGCAGGCTGTTGACGAAGCGGAAGCGAGGCTCGGTGCGGATGTCATTGCTGACCACTTCCTCCCCGCTGGCAGCCACATGACCGATCAGCCCCTCGCCAACCTGCACCTGGAGCGCAGGGGATCCGGCGCGCCGCCCGCGCCCCCTGCGCGGACCAAAACCGGAGCGGAGCTGCAAGACTTGCTGCTCGGCTTCATAAGTAAAGATGGCAACATAGTAATAATGGAAGGTGGATTGGATCAACCCGGTCACTCGCCGGCAGAGTTCATCCAGGTCCAGCATGTTGGCAATCTGCGAACTGACGCGGCGGACGAGGGTCAATTGCTCGATGCGCCACTGTTCGACTGCAGTGCGGTGCGATACGACGAGGGATAGGGCGATGTGGCCGGCGATCCCCAGCAGCAGGTCCTGGTCGGATTTGTTGAAAGGATCGGACCCCGGACGGGTGATCTCGAGCGCGCCGAGCGATAATTCCTGATGTTTGAGCGGGACAGCCGCCACTCTTCCATCGGTCGAGGCGATTGCCTGCCCTGCCTGGTGGCAGCGGCTGAGGGTTTCAGTTGGGGGGGCTGGGGGAAAACAAGCGGCCTCGTCCCGGCCTGGCAGGTGGAACAGGCTCTCGTCCAGCCAGAGGACGGCCCCGGCTGCCAGCATTTCTCCAACTTCAGCCTGGATGAGCTCCCGCTGGCATGGCAATCCATCCTGGGTAAGGATCTGATCCCCAAGCCACAAGACTTTTTGCCAACTGGAACGGTTCCTCCTGGGCATGGTCAATTTCCTGATTTGCCGTATTTGACCAATGTCAGGATATTCCCCGCGCCGTCGATACTTTCATAATGAACTTCATCCATCAACTGGCGGATTAGGTAGAGACCGAGACCGCCCACCTGGCGCTTCTCCAAACCGGCTTTCAGGTTCGGCGTTGGAATGCACGCCGGGTCGAAGGGTTTACCGTGGTCGCGCAGGATGATGGTCAGGCGGGATCCGGAGTCATTGCAGGTGCATTCGATCTCGCCCCCGTTCTCCGCCCCATATGCATGCTCGATGATGTTCGAGCAGGCCTCATCCACCGCCAATTGGACGGCGTAGGCTTCGGCTTCATCTAGTCCGGCATCGTGCGCTGCCTGGGCGGCAAACCTGCGGATTTCATCAAGGTATTCGAACCTGGCGGGAAAGACGGTTGTGCGCATGTTGAATATTGAAGCCGCCCAGATCCCAGGCGGCTTCATCCAGTTCCAGTTTGTGCGACCTCAACGGGGATAATTGATAATCGGGCGGATGCGCTGGAGTCGACTGCTAGAAACTGCCAACGGCTTCGGTTGTGCTCGCAAAGATCTTGAAGAGCGGTGTGAAACCAGTCAATTCGAAGGCTTCCAGGATCCGCTTGGGGACATTGGCCAGCACCACTTCACCGCGGTTATACCGTTTTGAAGTCCGCTGCGCCACCAGCAGGGCCCGGAATCCCGCGCTGGACATGTATTCGAGTTCTTTCATGTCAACGACGATCTTGAAAAAATTATCGTTGTTGGCGGCCTCGAACGCCTCGCTCAATTGGGAGACGGTGAAACTATCCACACGCCCTTTCAGGCTGATCAAGTCGCAGTGTTTGAAGCGCTGTTTGGTGATTTCCATTTGGCCTCCGGATTTCTGGTGGAATTTTCGTAAGTTTCCCCGATTATAACATGAGCCCGAACACAGGCTGGATGGGGGTGAATCGTAAAATGGCGGCGCTACTGAAGCGCCGCCATTTTCTATCATGAACAGGATGGTCCTGTGCAAGGAGTCAGGGGAGTTCGACCACCTCGAGCAGGACGGCGCGCACCACCATCCGTTTGAGATAGGAGTTGGTGGCTTCGTCGTACTGGCGGCAGGTGACCAGGGTCAACCAGGAGTACTGTTCGTGTTTGAACGCGCTGGTGTTGCCAGGGTCGACCTGCGAGACCGAGCGCACTTCGTAGATGTAACGGAGGTCGCCGGTCTGGATGTAGATCTTGTCGCCCCAGGCGAGGCGTCCCAGGTTGACGAACGGGCCGGGCTTGCCGTTGGACAGGTAGACATGGGCGGTCAGGACGCTGTTGCCGGGCAGGGTGGGATAGGCGGAGCCTTCCAGCCAACCGGCCTGGTTCCAGAGCCAGGTGACGTCCCATTGCCCGTCCTGGAGCGGTATGCCGACGACCGGCATGGCGAGGCGCAGGGAGGGGATCTCGAGGCGCAGGTCGGCGGCGGAACTGTATGCGCCTTCCGGCGGGTTGCCGAGTTCCGTCACCCGTCCCGGCGCAAAACCGGTGGCGGGTAATAACTTGGGCAGGTCCTTTTCGACCACGGTGGGTTGTTCGTCCTTGTTCCAGGCGGCATTGGCTTCAGCCACGCGCTGTTCGCCGGCGTCGTCTGTGTCTCCGTCGCCGTTGAGGTCGGAGTCGATGGTGGCGTTGTTCTGAACGGAGGTGATACCGGAGGAGACGACCAGGTTGAAGGTGATGGTGATCTTGTGGACGGCGAGGGCGGGGTCGGTGACGCCGAAGTCGGGTCCGAGGGCGCCTTCCCAGACGATGCGGCCGCGCGGGAAGGAGGGGGATGGGGTTTCGAACTCACAGCGGGTGGTGGTGGTGATGGGCGAGGTCTCGGAGCAGGTGACTCCGCCGCCGGCGTCAAAAGCGGCGCCGACGGGGACCTCGTCGGATACGGCGGCATTGACGGCCACGATGTTGGAGTTGTTGATCCAGACCATCGTCCATTGGAGGACAGGTTCGCCGGCGGCATTGACGGTCTTGACGCCGAAGGGCGGGTCGAAGATGCTGGCGGAGAAGATGATCGGGGTCGGTTTGGCGTTGTTGCCGGGGTCGCCGTCGTCGTTAGTGCAGGTCGGGCAATCGGCGGTGTTGTCAGGGTCGGTTCCGTCGGCCGATTCATCGCTGACCGGATCTCCGGAGGGTGGTTCGCCTCTGGCAAAAGCGGTGTTATCGAACGGGCCATTGGAAGCAGGAATGATTCGGACGACCAGGTCGATGGCGCCGCTGGCGCCGACAGGGAGAGAGTCGGTGCCGGCGAGCAGGTTGACGTTTCCACTGCCGTCGTAGCCGGGCCAGTTCTCGCTGAAATCAGCGCTCGATACCGATTGGACGGTGAAGGTGGTGGGAGCGGGGAATGTACCTGCGAGGCTGTCGGTGACCTGGATATTGGAGAGGGGGACCTCCCCATAGTTCCGGACGACGAAGCGATAGGTCACATCGTAGGTACCGGCGCTGACTTCGACCACACTGACGACTCGCTTGGCGATGCCAATCGAGGCGCCCTGGATGTTCACAGTTGCTTCACCGGATGGGGTCAGGGTATTGCCGTCGTTATCGGTCAGGGTGGCGATCAGCGTGTCGTGGTGCGTGGCGCCGGGGTCTCCACCGACGAATGCATCGAATGAACATACGTAGAATTCACCCGGGTCGAGTGTTTGCGGGACCGAGCAGGTGGTGGAGACGATGGCCGGGTTGAGCGGGTTGGTGATATCACCAAATACATCATCGGTCAGGGCTGTGAGGGTCAGGGTATCGACCGTGGAGGCGTTATCGACCCGGACGGTGAAGGCGACATTGGCTCCTGGCGCGACCACGCTGGCAGGATCGGCCGTCTTTTGGACGGTGGCCGAGGAGAGGACATCGGTCACATCGACCGAGGCATCATCAGTATCCGAGCCTTCGGACCCGTCATTGTCACGCAGGGTGATGGTTACAGTATTCGCATGGGTGTCTCCGGCGTTCCCGCTGATGGTGGCAGTGAAGGTGCAGGAATAGGTATTCCCTGGCATCAGGAGGGCGCCGGTTCCACAGTCGGTGGCGGTGATGCCGTGATGCCCGGTGGAGGTGATGTCGCCGAAGACCGAGTCGGTCAGGGATACCACCACCGCGCTGACGGCGCCGGTGTTCTCGACCGTGACATCGAAGTCGATGCTGCCGCCCGGTTCCGGGATGCTGGTCGGATCGGCGGTCTTGGTTACGAACGCGGCCGGGGAAACGTCGGTGTAGGTGACGGTGGCGGTATTGGTAGCGGTGTCGGTATCTCCATCGCCGTCGGAGACGGTGGCGGAGAAGACGTCGACGTGCGAGCCTGGGAAGTCACCGGCCGGGACGGCGAAGGTGGCCTCGAAGGAGCAGGAGGCGAGGGGCGCCAGGACGGTCGTCACCTGGCAGTCGGCGTCGCCGGTCAGTGGGCCGAACCGGTCATCGCTGAGGGCGGTGATGGTGGCGGCTTCGAGGCTGTTATTGGTGACGGTGTAGGTGAAGGTGACGTTACCGCCCGTCTCGGGGACGGAGGTTGGGTCGGCCGACTTGGAGACGGAGATGTCAGGTGTACGATCCTCATCGGTCACCGTGATGGTCAGGGTGGCGGAATCGGTGTCGCCGTCGGCGTCGGTGATGGTGTAGGTGAAGACCTCGGTCAGGCCGGCGGGGGGAACCAGGTTCCAGGAAGGCGGGGCGTAGGAATACGTGCCGTCGGCGTTGAGGGTGAGTGAGCCGCCCGCGTCGGTGCCGAAGGCAACGCCGAGGGTGATGGCATCGCCGTCGTCGTCAACAGCTGAAGTCAGGACAGTCGGCGGGTCGCCGGGGGTGTCGTTGGTCGAGACATCGCCGTTCACAGCCGGGCCGTTCTCGACCGCGGTGTTGACGTCGTTGACGGCGTTGGGGAAGCGGTCGGTGTCGGTGACGGTGATGGTCAGGGTGGCGGTGTCGGTGGCGCCATC
>VGNO01000140.1 GCA_016865985.1 Chloroflexota bacterium
CTGCCAGGGGGGAGGTCAGATGCGTTGGATGGTCACCCGCTCGGATTCGATGATGAATTCCCAGACTCCCATCTCGCCGAAGTTATAGACGAGTTCCAGGCAAGTGGCTGTGCGCTGGGCGGATTCGAGTTTGATGGCGCGCAGGGGACCAAAGGTGACGAGGGTCTCATCCCAGTCACCCTGCTCACCGGGATTGTAATCCTTCGGCGGGCTGAAGAGTTGCTGGATGGCGGTCTCGCCCAAGAGCAGGCGCAGGATGGCCTCCGGCGCGTCCATCGTCCACAACAGGCTGGCGGTGGCTTGTTCCTCCACCGCCTGGACCCGCTGCTCGTCGGTCAACTCCCACTGCACGGGGGACCAGATGGTCGGCAGGTCGTCCACATAGAATGTCTCGGGGTCGATGATGGATGGCATGTTTGTCTCCTATGTTCAACGCCAGAACTGGAATTGGCTGTATCCCAGCCCGGCCAGGTCGAAGGGGATCCCCAACCCGCTGGAGGCCAGGAAGACCGCATCCCAGAAAATGGAATTCACGAACGGGATATACCACAACACCAGGAACACCACCCACACCAATGCTCCCTTGAACCTGGACACCTGTTCCCGCCAGATGCGGGGCAGGAACGGCTCGACAGCCCCGTAGCCATCGAAGGGCGGGAGCGGGATCAGGTTGAGCGCCGCCGCCGAGACCTGCAATAGGGCCAGGAAGGCCAGGCCGGGCCAGATTCCCTCCGCCGTGACGGGCGAGAAGCGCAGCACGAGCGCCAGGACGATTGCCAGCAGGACGTTGGAGAGCGGCCCGGCGAGCGAGACTGCGCTGACCCACTTGCGGCTGCGCAGGCGCCAGGTTTCGATGTAGACTGCCCCGCCCGGCAGGCCGATCCCGCCCAAGACCAGGAAGAGCAGCGGCAGCAGCAGGGAATAGACCGGGTGGGTGTATTTCAGCGGGTTGAAGGTCAGGTAGCCTTTCTCGCGCACGGTGAAGTCGCCGCCCAGGTAGGCTGCCAGGGCGTGCGAGAACTCGTGCAGGCATAATGAAAAGACCCAGCCGAGTAGAACGACGATGAATGTCATTGCATGTCCTTTTTACCGTATCCATCCGGGTGACCCCGGTGCCATTCCCAGGCGCTGGCGATGATATCCTCGATCCCCGGGACCTGCGGCCGCCAGCCTAGTTCGCGGCGGACCTTTTCGGACGACGCCACCAGCCGGGCCGGGTCGCCGGGACGGCGGGGCGATTCAATGACCGGGACCGGATGACAAGTCACGCGGCGGGCGGCCTCGATCACATCCCGGACCGAGTAACCGCCCCCGTTGCCGAGGTTGTATACCAGCCGCTCGCGTTCCCCAAGCGCATCCAGCGTCAGCAGGTGGGCTGAGACCAGGTCAGAAACGTGGATATAATCGCGGATGCAGGTGCCGTCGGGCGTCGGATAGTCCACGCCGAAGATGGACGCGCTTTCCCGCTGACCGAGCGCCACTTTCAGGACGAGCGGGATCAGGTGCGATTCGGGCTGGTGCGCTTCGCCGCGTCCGTGCATTGCGCCGCAGGCGTTGAAATAGCGCAGGGCGGCAATGTGCAGGCCATGGATCCGGCAATACCAGTCCATGGCCTGCTCGATGGCCCACTTGCTGAAACCATAAGCGCTGGTTGGACCGAGCGGCGAACCCTCGTGGAGCGGCTCATCGCTGGACTGGTACACTGCGGCGGTGGACGAAAGCACGAAACGCTTCACCCCGGCGAGGTGAACGGCCTGCAACAGGCGCAGGGAATTGACCAGGTTGTTTTCCAGGAAACGTCCGGGGTCTTTCATGCTCTCCCCGGCCTCGATAAAGGCGGCGAAGTGCATCACAGCCTCGTATTTCCCGGCCTGCAACATGGTGGTAAGCCGGGCTGCATCTGCCAGGTCGGCGTGGATGAACTCCGCCCCCGCGGGGACTGCCTGGCGATGCCCGGTGACGAGCGAGTCGTAGACTGTGACGGAATGCCCGGCCTTGAGCAGGGCTTCGGCAGTCGCCGAACCGATATACCCGGCGCCGCCAGTGACGAGGATCTGCATGGTCGTCCTTCCTTCCGATGTGGCCCGATTATATCAATTGGGTATCAAGGCGTCACCCAACCGGATGCGTACCAGCGCAGGTATTCATCCACATGGGCGGCCCAGTATGTTTCTGTGTGGCTGCCGGGAAAGACGTGCCAGTCGTGGGCGATGCCACCCTCCACCAGCAAACCGTGCAGCCATTCGGCAGAACCAGCCTCCGGGTCCCGGTCGCCGATATCCATGTAGATGCGAGGCATCTGGCCGGCGGGGATCTTCGACAGCCAGGTTGCCAGTTTTCCTCCATCTTCGTAGAAAACGATGGCCGAGTGCGCCCCGAGGACGCCGAACAGATCCGGGTGGGTGAAAGCCAGGTGGATCGCCCACCCCGCCCCGCGCGACAAACCGCCCACGGCGCGAGAAGCAGGGACCGGGTTGGTCTGGTAGGTCTCGTCGATATAGGGGACCAGCGCCTCCAGGACTGCCTCGTCGAAGCCATGCTCGGCTGGTTCGCGGTTGGCGGGGTCGTATGGCAGCACCGCCAGGAAAGGAGGCGCCTCCCCGTTCGAGATCAGGTTGTCGGCGGTTTCCGCCAACCCCAGCCGCAGCCATTGGTCTTCCGTGTAGAACAGGCCGTGGAACAGGTAGAGCACGGGATATTCCCGGGCGGGGTCCCGGCCGTAACAGGGCGGCAGGTAGACCCGGAAGACGATCTGCCGTTTGAAGATATTTTGGGCCGGCAGGCTCCCCTCGACCACCTGCCCGGTCTGGCTGACGCATTCCGGGAGCGGGATGGGGCTAGGCGGCGCAGGGCTGGCAGTCTGCGTTGCGGTGGGGAGCGGGGAGGGGGCGGCGGTTGCAGTGGGCGTGGCTGTTGCAGCCGGGGAAGCGGCATCGGGGACCGGCGAGCAGGCCCATAGTCCGGCCAGCAGCGGCAGCAGTCCAATCACCAACAGGGACGTTTCTCTGCGATGGGGGGTTGGTGCTTGACGATTGTTCATCCTTCGCATTATACTCACAAGGCTCTTCGGGGTGTAGCGCAGCTGGCCAGCGCACCGCGTTTGGGACGCGGGGGTCGGCGGTTCGAATCCGCCCACCCCGACTGACCGCCGAGGCCTCACCGGTTCTCGGCGGTACTGTTGTAAGGAGATGGAGGAAAGCAATGGCGCGTGCAACATTCGATGCGGTGATCGAAGCCGTTCATTTCGGGACCCGGGGCCGGATCGCAGCGGTGCGGGTCTATCAGCGGCGCGGCGCGGCCTTTTCGGACAGATTCCTGCTCGAACGCTCCGCCCTGGTGGAGGAATTGAAAAGAGGCCGGCGGTTCGTTACCGGCCAGCGGAAACCCTTCCTGGGCTCGGTCTTCGAGGCCGGGCCGCAGGTGGTGTATCACGCCGGGGACCGGGATGTGGTCGCCACCAGCGACCAGGATGGGGATAAGGATTCGCTTTCCGGGGCGCTGTTGTTCTGACCGATTCCGGACCATCCCTACGAAGGAGGGTTGCCCGATGAAAGTCATCGACCAAACGCCATACCTGAACGATAAAGGGGAGATCGGCCTGCTCGACCAGGCCAAGGCGGCTGTTAAATTCGGCCCGTCATGGTGGCCTGAAGTGCAGGCCCAGAAACTGGTGATGGACCAACTCAACCGGGGGCTGGAACGCGGCTACACCCTGTTCCGCAACTATACCCTGCCCGGCACCCAGGCGCAGATCCCGTTGATATTGGTCGGGGCGACCGGGCTGTACGTGCTCTATGCCTCCCAACTGGCAGGCATGTACCATGCCAGGGGCGACCAGTGGGGCGTGATGGAGAAGGGCAGTTTCCGGATCGCGCCGGTCAACCTGCTGACCCGCACGGCGCGCCTGGCTCGGGCGGTGCAGGTCTTCCTCCGGCGCCAGGGGCTGGAAGCGCCATCCGAGGGCATCCTGCTCCTGACCAGCCCGGCCATGCATGTCGAAAGCGTACGGCCGATCGTGCGGATCGTGTTGAGCGATGCATTGGAACGCTTTGTGAGCGCATTCGCCCAGGCGCGGACGACTTTTGCCACCGAGACCGTGCAGGAGATCGTAAACCGCCTGCAACATGCCCTGCCGGCGCGCAACGCTTCCCCGCTCCCGCAGCCGCCGCCCGAGCCGGAACCGGTGGCGCCGGTGATGGATGCGTACCAGCCGGAGCCGCAGCCGGAGGATGCCCCGCATGCCAGCAGCCTGGGCTTTAGTTTCGATGAGACAGCCTCCGAGCCGCAGGAGGCGGGGGCGTTCACGGTCGTCCCCAGTGATTACCAGGCCGGGACGCAGCCGGTCCCGCTTCCAGCCCGCCGGACGGGAGGGAAGCGCTTCAGCCGGAAACAATGGGCGCTGCTGGCTTTCTTCGGCATCTTCGAGGTCGTCATCCTGCTCGTATTTGCCTACCTCGTCCTGACCAACCTGTAGGCTGCCTGTCCGTGCCAGCGCCCCGGCTTTCGATCATCATCCCCGCCTATAACGAACAAGACCGCCTGCCCCGCGCCCTGGGGCAGGTTCTCGCGTTCCTGGAGGCGCAGCCTTACCCGGCTGAAGCGCTGGTGGTCGAGAACGGCAGTACGGACGGGACGCGCCAGGAGGCCGAGAGATTTGCCAGGCGCCACCCGAACTTGCGGGTGCTGCATGAAGAACAGGCCGGCAAGGGAAGGGCCGTGCGGCGCGGCATGCTGGAAGCGGAGGGGGAGTTCCGTTTTATCTGCGATGCAGACCTGTCCATGCCGGTCACGGAGGTCAACCGGTTCCTCCCCCCGTTTTGCGAGGCGGATATTGCCATCGCCTCCCGCGAAGCGCCGGGGGCGGTGCGCTACGGCGAACCCTACTACCGTCACCTGACTGGTCGAGTCTTCAACGCCTTCATCCGCTGGCTTGTCCTGCCGGGTTTGCAGGATACCCAGTGCGGCTTCAAATGTTTCCGGGCGGCCGCAGCCGAGGAAATCTTTCGCTGGCAGACCCTCAGCGGCTGGTCCTTCGATGTGGAATTGCTTTTCATCGCCCGGCGGCGCGGCTATTCCATCGCCGAGATCCCCATCCCCTGGTATTACCAGCGGCACAGCAAGGTCAGCATCCTGCGCGATTCCATGCGCATGTTCCTTGACCTGCTGGCCATCCGCCGCAATGCCCGGCGCGGCCGGTATGATCCACATCCCTGACCTGACATTCGAGTCCCATCTCTGGCAGGCCGGCTATCGCCGTGTTGCCGGTGTGGACGAAGCCGGGCGCGGCGCCTGGGCCGGACCGGTGGCCGCGGCGGCGGTCATCCTGCCGTCGGTCCCGTATCTCGCCCGGACCCTGGACGGTGTGCGCGATTCCAAGCAGATGACCCCCCTCCAGCGTGAGCGCCTCGCCCCGCGCATCCGGGAAGCGGCGCTTGCCTGGGGCGTTGGTTTTGCTTCCGCCGCTGAGATCGATTCGCTGGGTATCGTCCGGGCGACAAAACTGGCGGCCATGCGCGCCCTGGAAGGGCTGGCGCCCGACTGCCTGCTAACCGATTACCTGGTCTTCCCGGAGGTCGAACTGCCCCAGACGGCAGTGATCAAGGGCGACCAGAAGAGCCTGAGCGTGGCCGCCGCCTCGGTGCTCGCCAAGACCAGCCGGGATGCCATCATGCGCGATATGGAAGCGGACTATCCAGACTATGGGTTCGGCCGACACAAGGGATATGGCACGCAGGCGCACCGCCTGGCGTTGATGCGTCTTGGGAAATGCGCCACCCACCGCCGATCCTTTGCCATTCCCGCGAAGAAATAATCCCTGTTTCTCTACCGTACATGCGCCAATGCGAGCCGCCGTTTTTGCTTTTTGGCGGCGTGGCAATCCCGATGGTCTCCCCTTTGGGAGCAGTTGCGAAAACAGGCCGCGAATTTCACGAAATGGCACGGATTCTTCCTTTACCTTTTGTGAAAAATTCGTGTAATTCGTGGCAAGAAATTGCGGCACAAAGTACACAAAGGGGAAAATGCGGTTAATCTTACAGGTGTTCTCCCTTCGTTACCTTCGTGTCTTTTGTGTATGAAAAGGTTTTCCCGTTTAAAACAGTAGAACCAAAAATGCAAAGAAACTTGACAGCCACTATTGAAGTGGCTGTCGTGTTGGGGATAGGTTGAATGGATGAGGCGGGTGTTACTCGCCTGAAGCCAGGTTGTCCAACTCGAGTTGCAGGGCTTCCTTGATGACCTCGAAATCGAGGGCGTTCTCCTCGCAATAGACCCGCACCAGGCCGGAGGGGTCTGGCAGGTCGCCGCCGATGATCCTTTCGATCACCTCCTGCTCCAGCCCCAGGTCGAGCAGGTCCTGGAAGGTGGTGCGGCCGCGCACGGACTCGGCTCCGCTTTCAGGTCTGCTCCCTCCTCCATACCCCCCGCCGCTGCTTTCGGTGTCCCAGTAGCCGAGGGCCGTCGCGGCGGCGATCCCGCCGAAGATGACCACCAGGACGATGATCCCCAGGATTTTCGAATTCATTTTCATTTGACGGCTCCTGCAGAAAGGATGACGGTCTCCTTGACCGGGCAGACGGCTTCCGACGTGCATTCCAAGCAGGTGATGCACTGGTGGTCGCGGACGATTCTCTTTTCGCTGACGGCGATATTCATCGGGCATTTGATGTCGCAGGCGCCGTCATTACGGCAGGTGGCCGCCACCCGGCGGATCTGGAAGACCCGGAACAGGTTGGTCAGGCCGAGCAGCGCCCCGTAGGGACAGGCGTACTTGCACCACGGCCTTTCGATGAACAGGCTCAGGAGGAGGGTCACGCCCAGGATGATGAAGGCGCTGACCGCCACTTCCCCGGTCCAGAAGGAGAACAGGGCGTAGTACGGGTCATATTCCTGGAAGAGCAGTTTCCCGCTGTTGATGGTAATGTACAGCGCCCAGACCAGGACGCCGTAACGGGCATAGCGCAGCGCCTTGTCCAGTTGCAGCGGGATGAAGTGGTTGTAGCGTTTGCTCTTGAATATCTTGCGTCCCAGTTTACCCACCCATTCCTGCACCGTCCCCAACGGGCAGACCCAGCCGCAGAAGACCGGCCCGAACAGGACGGACAGCAGGAAGACGATGATCATCAGGGTGAAGGACGATTCGCGCACCTTCTGGATGAATGTCCCCGCGGTGACGAATTTGTAGAGGGTCTCCACACCGCCGAACGGGCAGACGGCGTGCAGGGTGGCGCCCGAGAGCAGCGGGATGCCCCCACCGTTTTCCACCAGGGTGTGGTTGACGGCGATCAACGCGATCAGGGTGAAGAAGAAGATTTGCAGGATGACGCGCGGCCAGATGCTGCGTTTGCGAATAAAACGGATCTTCGGGAATTTCATGGTGTCTCCTCATAGACTGAATACCAGGGGACAGTCTCCGGAACGGAAGCCGTCTCCCCGTGTGGACTAGCGCTGCCCG
>VGNO01000141.1 GCA_016865985.1 Chloroflexota bacterium
GGGCGGTTGCTGCGGCAGGTCACGATCGGGTCACGGTCTCGGGTAAGCCGCGGGTTGCGGTTCTCCCAACCGGTTCGGAACTGGTTTCAATCGGTAGCGAGTTGAAGGCTGGCGATATCCTTGAATACAATTCACTGGTGCTGGCTGCCCAACTGGTTGACTGGGGGGCGGTCCCGCGAAAGTACCCGATTACGCCAGATTCATTGGAAGCGATCTGTGCCGCTCTGCAGGCCGCAGCATTAGATAACGATCTGGTACTCTTGAATGCCGGTTCCTCTGCCGGCGCGGAGGATTACTCTGCCCAGGCGATTTCCCGTCTTGGCCGTGTCCTCGTACATGGAGTGGCTGTCCGACCGGGGCACCCGGTCATCCTGGGGATGCTCGATGGCCCCAGGCCGGTACCGGTCCTGGGCGTACCAGGCTACCCGGTCTCGGCCGCGCTTACAGCGGAACTCTTCGTCCAGCCATTGCTGGCTGTCTGGCAGGGGAGGCAGCCGCCAAGCCGTCCCCGCGTCCCTGCCAGCCTGACGCGAAAGGTAGTTTCCCCGGCCGGGGACGATGATTATGTACGGGTCATCTTAGGAAATGTGGGCGACAGGCTTCTGGCAGCGCCGCTGCCACGTGGGGCAGGCGTGATTACTTCGCTCTCGAAGGCTGATGGATTGGTGGTATTCCCGCGTGGCGTCCAGGGGGCGGAGGCCGGTCAGTTGGTGGAGGTCGAGACCCTGATAGATACAAGTCTATTTTCCCGGACGATCTTCTGCGTCGGGTCGCATGATATGACTCTCGACCTGCTCGCCCAGTACCTGACAGGGAAGGGCCTCCGCCTTGTGTCATCGAATGTGGGATCGCTCGGCGGCTTGCTGGCGCTCAAAAAGGGCGAAGCCCACCTGGCAGGTTGCCATCTCATGGACCCGGAAACTGGTATCTACAATATCGCTTATATACATAAATATCTCCCCGGAATTCCGGTCATGGTATACGGTTTCCTTGATCGCAAACAAGGGCTAATGGTGGCGGGAGGCAATCCACTGGGAATCGCCAGACTCGAAGACCTCGTCCGGGGAGATGTCCGTTTCGCAAACCGGCAGCGGGGAGCCGGGACGCGCATCCTGCTCGATCACCACCTGGACCGGTTGGGGCTTCCTGCGGAATCCATTCGAGGATACAATCAGGAGGAATACACCCACTTGGGAGTGGCGGTCGCCGTGGCATCGGGTCGTGCCGACTGCGGTCTGGGCATCCCGGCGGCAGCTGAATCGTTGGGTTTGGATTTCATTCCACTCTTCGAAGAAACCTACCAGTTGGTGATTCCAAAGGACCTGGCGGAGGGCGCGTTTCTCCAACCTCTGCTGGCAATCCTACATGACCAACAATTCCAATCAGTAGTCGCATCCATGCCGGGATACGGCATATCTCGGATGGGTGATCTTATGGCGGAGGTGAATGATGACACTGGCTTTGATTATCGATGACAACCGGCAAACGGCTGATGCGTTGGGAAGTATCTTGAAGTCGCTCAAGATCCCACACCGGGCTGTCTACAATCCGAGTTCAGCATTGACCCTGCTCGAGGAAGCCATCCCGGATGTCATCCTGCTCGATATCAACATGCCTGGCGTGAACGGTTTCGAGGTATTAGGTTTCCTGAAGCGCGAACCGCGGCTGGAAAAAATCCCGGTGCTGATTATCACTTCCGATGACCAGCCGGAGACATCCAAGAAGGCAATAAAGGCTGGGGCAAAGGCAGTGTTGTTAAAACCGGTATTACCTGAATTGCTGGAACAAGCATTCCAGTCGATAGGTATATTGGAATAAGGAAAAAGAGTGCGGAGAAACCGCACTCTTTTTTGGCCTACCAACGGGAGCAAGATAATATTATAATTCGGCTTGTTATTGTCAAATTCAATCATTTGCTATCGACATACCAGGAGGTACGAGATGCCCATTAGCGCCGGACAGGCTGCCCCGGACTTCACATTACCGGACGAAAAAAACCATCTAAAAAGGCTATCTGATTTCCGGGGTCGGGCGGTTGTATTGTTTTTTTATCCAAAAGATGAGACCCCGGGATGCACGGTAGAAGCCTGCAATTTCCGTGATTCCTATGGCGCATATGTGGATGCCGATGTGATTGTTTTGGGGGTCAGTCCGGATGCGCCGAAGTCGCATAGCCAATTCAAGGAAAAGCACAATTTGCCGTTTCCTTTACTAGCCGATACACACCACGAAGCAGCGTCACTATATGGTGTTTGGGGACTGAAGAAGTACATGGGGCGGGAGTATGAGGGGGTGATACGCACGACATTTTTGATCGATTCCAATGGTCGGATCGCCAGGGTGTTCGAAAATGTTAAACCGGCCGAGCACAGCGCCCAGGTTCTGTCGGCGATCGAGAAGTTATAGGTTCCTGTGCGGGCATTGGAGGCGTCTTTGTGAAGCACATGCTATTAATCGGGATATTGGTCGCTATATCGACCATTTCGATCCATACCGGCCTGGATTCCATCGGATTACTTCCCCCGCAGGCCAGCGCACAGGCGATTGCCATCGACGAACTCTTCGAATGGCATGTATGGATGATCTCCTTCCTTTTTTCGTTGATTGTTGTAACCCTTGTCTACAGTCTGATCGCCTTCCGTCGTAGACGCGGGGAGACAGGGGACGGCGCGCATATCGAAGGACATGCCGGTCTCGAAGTCCTCTGGACGATGGCGCCATTGTTCGTGGTTGTCTACCTGGCGTTCATCGGAGCTCAATCCTTGGGAGAAACCCGCCGCGTGGACCCATCTGCTTTGGAGGTCGATGTCATAGCAGGACAATGGTTCTGGCGCTTTGAGTATCCCGGGCAGGGCGTGGTTTCCACCGAACTCGTCCTGCCGGTTGACCGGCAGGTCTACCTTCGGATGGAAAGTCTCGATGTGATCCACTCGTTCTGGGTACCGGAGTTCCGCGTGAAGCAGGATATTGTCCCGGGCCAGGTGACGGAATTGAGGATTACACCGATTATGACCGGGTCATACAAGGTGCTATGCGCTGAGTTATGTGGTACTTCCCACGCCTATATGGAGGCGGTAGTCATCGTATTGGACGAGTCCGACTTCGCTGACTGGCTGGCGGGACAATCCGCCTCTGTGGAGGATGATCCGGTTGCAAGAGGCCGGAGACTTTCGGAGCAGAATGGTTGCCTGGCATGCCACTCCGTGGATGGTTCGCAGAAAGTGGGACCAACCTGGACAGGCTTGTTCGGGTCACAAGTCAGATTGGCAGATGACTCTGTCGCATTGGCGGATGAGAATTTCATCATCAGTTCGATCCTCGATCCTGACATGCAAGTAGTCGAGGGGTACACCGCCGGAGTCATGCCGTCGAATTATCGGGACTTATTCGAGGAGTCTCAATTGGACGACATTGTTGCCTATATCATCAGCCTGGGCAAGTAGAGGAGTGAGGATGAAAGAATTCTTTTCGCTTGGCCTGGTGCGCGGACTGGTCTATCAATTTTTCGGCGCCCTGGCCGGGATTGGCATTATTAGCGGCATCCGTGCCCTGATGGGATTGGAGACCGCCGGTTCCTTCGGTTTCTCGGAACCGGCCTGGGTCTTTGGCGCGCTGCTGGGCGCAATCACCTTCCTGTTCGGTTCCGGTGTGCTGGATGACTGGCTTAAATGGGCCGCTGGTGAAGAGACAGCTGACCACCATGATGGTTCACACCTGGGCTGGCGGCGTTACTTCGGGCCATCGCTGGACCATAAGGTCATTGGTATCCAGTACTTGGTGACCGCATTATTCGTGATGGCGGTCGGCGGCTCCCTGGCGCTCGTCTTTCGGACGGAATTGGCCGCCTCCGGTCTCCAGTTTCTGACGACGACCTTCCAGGTATTCCAGCAGAATGGGATGCAGCTCTACAACACCCTCATGAGCCTGCATGGTATGTTAATGATCGTCTCCATCCTGTTGGGGATCGCGGCATTGATGAATTATGCGGTGCCGCTCCTGATTGGCGCCCGCGATATGGCCTTCCCGCGCCTGAATGCCTTCTCCTTCTGGATCGCAGTCCCGGCGGCAATTATCCTGCTCTCCAGCCTGTTCCTGGGGGGGTTCGACACTGGTTGGACAGGTTACCCTCCGCTATCGGCGCGCGCCCCGCTGGGGATGCAGATGTTCTTCCTGGGCGTCTCCTTGGCGGGTTTTTCATCCATCCTGGGGGGATTGAACATCCTAGCGACTGTCATCCGGTTGCGGGTCCCGGGCATGGCGCCATTCCGGATGCCGATCTTCGTTTGGGCGTCGGTTGCAACCTCGATCATCAGCCTGACGGCTACGCAGTTGATCGGCCTGTCGTTCCAGATGGTCATGCTCCAGCGTCTGTTCGGTTTGGGCTTTTTCGACCCGGCCAAGGGCGGGAACCCGGTCTTGTTCCAGCACCTATTCTGGTTCTACTCGCACCCGGCAGTGTACGTCTTCGTCCTGCCGGGCCTGGGGATCATCAGTGAATTGCTGCCGGTTTTCGTCCGCAAGCCGCTGTTCGGTTATCGTTGGGTCGCCATGTCGTCCCTCGGCATTGCCCTGGTAGGCTTCCTGGTCTGGGGTCACCATATGTTTACATCGGGAATGGCGGAATACCTGCGCGTCCCGTTCATGTACAGCACACTGCTCGTCGCTGTACCTACCGGGGTGAAATTCTTCTCATGGGTGGGGACGGTCTGGCGTGGGAAAATCTCCTTCCCGACCCCTATGCTCTATGTGCTGGCCGGGATCATTGTTTTCCTGATGGGCGGATTGACCGGTCCGCCCAACGCAACCGTCGCAACCGATCTCCACCTGCATGATACCTATTACATTGTCGGGCACTTCCACGACACCATGTTCGGCGGATACATTTTCCCGTTCTTCGCCGCCATATATTTCTGGTTCCCGAAGGTGACCGGCCGGAGGATGAACGAGACACTTGGCAAGATCCAGTTCTGGCTGTTGACGCCGTCCTTCCTTGCCCTGACCTTTTCCATGATGCAGGTCGGTTTACTTGGGATGCGGCGCCGGGTCGCAGACTACGACCCGGCTCTCGGTTTCGACCTTTCACACCTGGTGATGACCATCTCCGGATTCCTGGTTGCTGCTTCGGCGCTCCTGTTCATCATCAACCTAATCCATAGCGCCAGGAAAGGCGAACCCGCTCCGGGTAATATCTGGGACTCGCGTTCACCGGAATGGCAGGTGGCTTCTCCGATGCCGGTGGAGAATTACGAAATTCCCTTTGAAGTAGTGGGTGAGCCATATGATTATGGCATGCCCGGATCCAAATTTGTCGAATTCAAGCGAGGACGCCATGAAAGCAAATAAAACGAACAACCCCCTGCGTCTCGGCTTGTGGGTATTCCTGCTCCTGGCGCTCCTGACAGCGGTGGAATTTGCCTTTGCCCTCTGGTTTGGGTCCTGGCTATTGCTATTGCTGGCGGCATTGGCAAAAGCAGGCCTGGTGCTGGTGTACTACATGCACATTGCGAAACTCTTCAAGGTGGACGAATCCATCGACCGGGAGTCGTATGGGTACAAACTAGCAACCAACCGCCTCGGTCTGTGGCTATTCATGGTGTCGGACTCCTTCATTTTTGGCGGTTTGATGCTCTCCCGCTTGAACTTGATGGGCTTGACCCGCCCTGAACTGGACCAGGCGCTTGGCCTGGGAGTGACTTCGCTGCTGCTGGTCTCTTCATTCTTCATGAACCGTGCCGAAACATCACTGGCAGGCGGAGACCGGCGCGCCTTCCTGGCCAGCGCCTTCATCACGATCCTCCTGGGGATCGGATTCATCATCGGCGTCCTCGGGGTGGAATGGCAACTCGCGCCGTTTGGACCGGGAGATGGTCCGCAAGGGACTGTCTTCTATTCGATGACCGGCTTCCACGCCTTCCATGTTTTTACCGGGATCGTATTCCTGGTAATTATCTTCCGGAATGGCCTGCGTGGCCGGTATTCAGTTGAAAAACACTGGGCGGTGGAAGCCTGCGCTGTCTACTGGCACTTTGTGGATGTGGTCTGGATATTCTTCTATCCAGCGCTTTATTTGATCGGGACAGTTGTCCCATGAGTTGACAGTCCGGTGGAAAAGAAATTTCCTTGGGTAGCAGGCGGGATCCTGCTCCTGTTGGCGCTGGCAGCCGGCTTCGTTCTCGTTTCACGCAGGGATGGGTATCTCGGTTTGCGTTATGAACCCCCTGTCCCGGCGTATGATTTTTTCCTGACCGGCGGGGATGGCGGTCAGGTGCATTTGGGCGACTTCCGCGGCAGGGTGGTCCTTTTGTTCTTCGGATACACCTCCTGTCCCGACATCTGCCCGACGACGCTGGCGGAACTCAGCCTGCTTGCAGATGAACTCGACCGCCTGGCGTTATCGGTGCAGGTGCTCTATGTGACCGTCGATCCCCAACGGGACCTACCCGACAAGATTGCGACTTATGCCAGGGCATTCGATCCATCCTTCATCGGCTTGACCGGGAGCGAGGAGATGTTGACTCCGGTCTGGCAGTCGTACGGCGTCTATCGTTCCATCGACACCGAAAGCCCCACAGCCCTCGGCTACCTGGTCAGCCATTCCACCCGTCTGTACCTGATCGATCCACAGGGGAATCTGTTCCTTTCCTACACGTATGGTACTCCCCGTGAAGACATCCTGCATGATATCCGCCTGCTCCTGAGGGAGTTACCGGAGTGAAAAACATAATAAAGGCATCCGTGTCGATCCTGCTTGTTGCCTGCGCCTCGGAAACGGGCACACTGACGATAAGCGATCCCTGGGCAAGACCCGGACAGGCAGGAGGCAACAGCGCTGTCTACATGACAATCCAAAATCCAATTCCAGTGGAAGATAGACTCCTCTCGGCATCCAGCGATGTCGCGGAGGATGTCGAAATTCATGAGACAGCGATGACTGGAGATGTAATGCAGATGGCGCCGCAGGATCATGTATCCATCCCTGCCAATGGAGGGGTGGAATTACTACCTGGAGGAATGCATATCATGTTGATCGGCCTCGAACGGGATCTCGCTGCTGGTGATGAGTTCACGCTGACGTTGGAATTCGAAAATGCAGGTATCGTGACCGCCTTAATCAAAACCCGGGGTCCATAATGAGACGAACCATCCATCGCCGGATCGGCCTGGCATTGATGGTAGGACTGGCGCTGGGAGCAGCGATCAACGAAGTCACATTTGCCCTCCTACGTGAAGAATCACGACCGGCGCAGGAGATCATCCTGCTCATCCCGGAAGGGACGGCGGAACTGGTCGCCGCCGGGGAGCAGCCTCCCGCCATTCCTTCAGCAATGAGTTTCGTTGCCGGCGATCGTCTCCTGGTCGTCAACGAGGACCTGGTCGACCACCAGT
>VGNO01000142.1 GCA_016865985.1 Chloroflexota bacterium
CGACTATTATGTTGGCGCCGGGATGAACCGTTTTGCCGCGATCTATTATGGGCAGGATGCCGAGGTTGTCAACCCGGTCCGCTCCTGCCGCCTGCTTGACATCCAGTTGACCAATATGTACCGCGGCATTGTCGCCTGCGTCTATGCCGATGCCAACTACGTCTGGCCGCAACTGGTCGACGGGGTCGGATACTACCGCATATTCGCCGAAGGGACGAACTCCTGCCCGGCGCTCTGCCGCGATTACGAGATCGGGTCGAGCGTCAATAGTGTGGTCGCGAATACCGCAGAACTCACCAAGTGGTCGGTTCGGCGGGAGGTGGACGACGGGACGCGCTACAACCTGGAAGGGATGGCATTCGACTCACGCCCGCCTGGTGGCAGCCTGGCCGGTGATTTCGTGTCTGTGAATTATTTCTCCCGCAACCGCGCCGAATGGGTCTACGAACCTGCATCCGGTCGCTACCTGCGCTGGATCGAAGAAATCGATGCCGAGGACAATCTGACCATGATCCCGCTGGTCGACCGCAATACCGGCGAGCAACTGGCATTCGACAACATCATCCTCCTCCTCGCTGAATACACTGAATATGACGAACTGCTCCACAATGCCTTTGTCGCCGGGGACCCGGATGGCGGACAAGCATACTTGTTCCGCGACGGTTTGATGTACTACGCTCACTGGCGCTCATATGGCATGTACAGGGTCCTGCAATTCTTCGATGGGAACGGAAACCCCCTGCCCCTCAAACCCGGCCAATCCTGGATCTACATCCTCGGCAACCGGACTGAGTTAGGGGAACTCTCCCCGGGACACTGGGAAGCCCATTTCTACCTGCCTTGAGGAATCCCGCAGAGACTGAGAGACCGCCGCCTGGCGGTCTTTTTTTCGATCCTAATCGCAGGTCGTCCGGGCAGCCGCCTTGCGCGGCAGGCAGACCGAGAAACAGGTCCCCTCGCCAAGCACGCTCTGCACTTCGATCCGTCCGCCGTGCCCCTGGACGATCTTCCTGCAAATGGACAGTCCCAGGCCCGTGCCGACCGCTGTACCTTCTGCGCTCCGCACCCGGTAGAACTTCTCGAACAAGTGCGGCAGGGAATCTGCCGGGATGCCGATCCCCGTATCGCGGACGGTGAGGACGATCACACCCGCCTCCTGCGCCCCGGCCAGACAGATGCTTCCCCCCTGGCGGTTGTACTTGACGGCATTGCTGACCAGGTTGATGAACACCTGCTTGATCTTTTCGCGGTCGCCTTCTACCGGCGGGAATCCCTGCGGGACCTCGATCTCGACCCGGATCCGGGCTTCATCCGCCTTGGCTTGCATCACTGCGACACTTTCGACGAATACCTGCCGGATATCGAATTGGGAGGTCTTGAACTGGACACGACCCGATTCCAGGCGCGCCAGGTCGAGGAAGGACGAAGCCAGGGTGTTCAGGCGCTGGGTTTCGGAGTGGATATTCGAAAGCATCTGCTGGCGCTGTTCCTCCGACATCTCGGGACGCATCAGCAGGTAGGTGGATGTGGCAATCGCCGCCAGGGGCGTCCGCAGTTCGTGGACGAATTCCGAGACAAGGTCGGATTGCTGGAACAGGCGCGTATTCTGGATCGCCACCGCCGCTTGGGCGCCGAGCGCTGTCAGGAAGTCCTCGTCTGTCTCGGTGAAATCCCCTTCGGTCTTGTTCAGCGCCTCCAGCACGCCAATGACCTTGTCCTGCGTGATGAGCGGTACGCCCAACAGGGACTCGGTCGTGAAGCGTGTCGCCTGCTCGATATCCGAAAAGTGACGCGGGTCATTGTGGGCATCGGCGATCCTCACCGGCAACCGGTTGGAAATGATCCAGCCGGCGATGCTGCCTTCCAGGGGGACCACCAGGCCTCGCATAAGGGGCTGTTCGAGGTTGGTCGCCACCTGGAAATGCAACTGCTGGGCGGCGTCGTCATAGAGCAGGATCGAGGCAGCCTTGGCCTCGGTGATCCCCGCCGCGGCATGGGTGATGCGTTCCAGCAGGGTATCCAGTTCGAGAGTGGAGGCCAGGTCACGCGAGATGTCGACCAACTGGCGGTAACCATCCAGCCGCTTCTTCAGGTCACTCACGGAGCGCCTCCGCCGCGATGGCTGGGAGGATGAGCGCCACATCGTCCAGGATGACCACATCCGCCCGCACGCCCAGGTAGGTCGGCGATTGGTTGACGATCACCAGGTGGGCGCCGTGATCGAGCGCCTGCATCGGCAACCCGGCCACCGGCAGCACCTCCAGCGACGAGCCGGCGACCAGCATCAGGTCGCAGGAGCGGCTGGCGCGCAGCGCCTGGGACCATGTCTCCTGCGGCAGTTGCTCGCCAAACAGGATGACATCCGGCTTGAGGATGCCGCCGCAGTCCTTGCAACGCGGCATCCTGCCCTGCGTGAGGAAAGGCTCCAGGTAATCCTCCGCCGGTTGGCGGCTGAAACAGGCGGTGCAGGACATGCTTCCCACGGTGCCATGTGTTTCCAGCACATTGCGTGAACCTGCCTTTTGGTGGAGCGTATCGATATTCTGGGTGATGACGGTCTTGACGTATCCCCCTGCCTCCAGTTGCGCCAGCGATCGATGGGCCGGGTTTGGCTCGGCGCGGACAATCATCTCGACCAGCGGGCGCATCCAATCAAAAAAACGTTCCGGCTGGCAGCGGAACGTATTCAGGGATGCAACATCCATCGGGTCTGTCTTCGCCCACAAGCCTGTCCCCTCGGACCTGAAATCCGGGATGCCGGAGGGAGTCGAGATACCGGCGCCGGTCAGGACGACCGTACACCTGGATTGCCTGATGAGTTCAGCCGCATATTGGACGGCCTCCAGTTCCCGGTCAGGCAGGGCGGTCATTCAACCTGTTTGGAGCGTTCGACCATCAAGGAAGCCAACTTCCCGAATTGCTGGCTGGTGAGCGAATCGGGCAGGTGCGCCACAACGCTGGCCTTCACCCTTGTCGCCTGGTAGATCAATTCCGGGGCGGGAGTTACCGCCACCGGTACGGGGTGGTCCAGCCGCTCCTGCACCTGGGTCCAGTTCAGTTGCATGTCCGAACGAATGCGGTTTACGACTACAGCGCTGATGTTCCGCCGGTTGATGCCCAATGCTTCCAGATCTGCGATCAATTGCCGGGTGTGCTGGATGGTGCTCGCAACCGGTTCGAGCGCTAGGAGGATGTGGTTGCAACTCTTTAGCAATTTCTGGCTCAGGGACGGCAGGCCGGGCCCCAGGTCCATCAAGAGATAAGATGCCATAAAGACCATCCGGCCGACAAGTAATTCGAACGGTGGGATGTCATTGAGCAGGCTGGCATCGGACGGTTTGGTCGAACCCATCAGGATGCGCAGGTTGGAGGGGACCATGGTGTAGAGCGCATCCTTGACTTTCGGGCGGGTCAGTTCCGCGCTGGACGACTTCAGCAGGTCCACCAGCCCGTGCGGCTCCGCCTCTCCAAAGTCCGGGCCGAGCGTACCCTGCCCCGGGCGCAGTTCGGCCACGATCACATCCTTGCCGGTGGCCGCCAACAGGGCGCTCCCCAGGTTGAGCGCCACCGTGGTGACGCCCAGGCCTCCGCGCGCCGCCAGGATGCCGATGGTATAAGCCTTGATATCGGAGATGGGCTGCGAGATAGGGCGGGCTTTGACCGAGCGCGCCAGCAGCGCTTTGACGTGCGCCGTCAACTCGGTGGGATGGGTCGGCTTGGTGAGATAATCATCCGCCCCGGCCTCGAATCCGCTCACCTTGTCGTCCAATTGGGTCTTGGCAGTGAACATGATGATCGGCGTATCGAGCGTGACAGGGTTGGCGCGTAAGCGCCGGGCCACCTCGTAGCCGTCCATGTCCGGCATCATGATATCCAGCAGGATCAGGTCGGGTTTTTCGGCCTCTGCCTGGGTGATGCCCTGCGGACCATTGGTGGCGGCAATGATCTTATAGCCCTGTTTTTGCAGCAACATGCCCACCAGGCGAAGGGTGTCTAGATCGTCATCGATGATCAGTATTTTTTCGGCCATTGCACACCTCGTCAGACTTTGTTAGTAGTCTAGCACAAAGCCGGGTTTCAAGCAAGCAATTCGCCTGACTTGACAAACCCACCCATATCCTATACCCTCGAACCATGCAACTGACCGCCGTCCAGCAACAGGCAGCCGCTGCGTCCTTCCGGTCGCGGACATTCGTCCGCGGCCCGGCCGGTTGCGGTAAGACGACTGCCGCCGCAGCCCGGCTGCGCGCCCTGCTGGACGGAGGCATCCCCGGCGCTTCGGTCCTGGTTCTGACTCCCCAGCGTAGCCTGCAGGAACCCTACCTGGAAGTCATCAACAGCCCGGACGTGGCAGCCGGCGGCCCGGTCTTCCCGGTCACGGTCGGCGGGCTGGCGCGCCGGATGGTGGACCTGTACTGGCCGCTGGCCGCTAAAGCAGCCGGTTTCGCCCATCCCGATCGGCCCCCTGTCTTCCTGACACTGGAGACCGCCCAGTATTACATGGCGCGCATCGTCCGCCCCATGCTGGAGCAGGGATCCTTCGATTCAGTCACAATCGACCGCAACCGTCTCTATTCCCAGATCCTGGACAACCTCAACAAGGCCGCCTCGGTCGGATTCCCAGCGGCAGAGATCGGGGCCCGACTGGACTCGGCCTACTTCGGCGATCCCGCCCAGCGCCGGGTCTATGCCGATGTGCAGGAGTGCGCGGACCGCTTCCGCCGGTATTGCCTCGAACACAACCTGCTCGACTTTTCCCTCCAACTGGAGGTTTTCTGGGACATCCTGTGGCCGGATGCGCTGGTGCACGAATGCCTGGCGCGCAACTACCGGCACCTGGTCTACGACAACCTCGAAGAGGACATCCCGCGCGCCCACGACCTGCTGCGCCTCTGGCTGCCAGAATTCGATTCGGCGCTCCTCATCTACGATGAAGAAGGCGGTTTCAGGCGTTTCCTGGGCGCGGATGTGGAGAGCGGCCTGGCCCTGAAGGACCTTTGCGAGAATGAAATACCGTTCGAAGAATCCTTCATCAGTTCCCCGGCAGTCGACAACCTGCGGCAGAGACTGGCGAAATCCATCCTGCCCGATCCCGCCCCTCCGGCGGAGTCCATCGCCGATCCCGGCGAAGCCCTGCAAGTCCTGCAATACCGCTTCTACCCGCAACTGCTGGACAGCGTCGCCGCCGAAACAGCCCGGCTGGTGGCAGGCGGCCTGCCGCCTTCCGAAATCGCCATCCTCGCCCCCTACCTCTCCGACGCCCTGCGGTTTTCCATCGCCCACCGGCTGGAATCGCTCTCCGTCCCCTGGCGCAGCCACCGCCCGTCGCGCGCCTTGCGCGACGAACCCGCCTGCCAGGCCCTGCTGACCCTGGCGTGCCTGGCGCACCCGCAGTGGGAAGTCCACCCGCCGCGTTTCGACCTGGCCTACGCCCTGGTGCAGTCCATCGGCGGGCTGGACCTGGTGCGGGCGCAATTGCTGGCCGAGATCGTCTACCGGCCGCGCGAACTGGGACTGGCGCCGTTCGACGGCATCCGGCCCGAGGTCCAGGAAAGGATCACCTACCTGCTCGGCAACCGCTACAGCCTGCTGCGCGCCTGGCTGCTCGATTACCGGCAGGCGCCGCCCCTGCCGCTGGACCACTTCCTGCGCAAGATGTTCGGCGAAGTACTTTCCCAGCCCGGTTTCGCCTTCCATGACAGTTTCGACCCGGTGCGGGTGGCGGCCAGCCTGGTCGAATCGGTACGCAAGTTCCGCCAGGCGCTGGAACCCGCCGGCAACCCGGATACCGGCCGGGAGTACCTGGCCATGCTGCAGGACGGCGTGATCGCCGCTTCGTATGTCGAGTCCTGGCGCAGCGACGAGAAGGAAGCGGCGCTGGTGGCCCCGGCCTATACCTTCCTGATGATGAACCGCCCGGCAACAGTGCAGTTTTGGCTCGACCCCGGCTCCGGCGGCTGGTACGAACGCCTTTCCCAACCGCTGACCCATCCCTACGTCCTCTCGCGGGAATGGGAGCGCCATGAGCCTGGACGGGTGTGGGGCGACGCCGACGAACTGGCCGCCGGGCGCCTGGCCCTGGGTCGACTGGCCTGCGGCCTGCTGCGCCGCTGCCGGGAACGCCTCTACCTGGGCATCGCCGAGTTGGGCGAAAGCGGCTTCGAGCAACGCGGCGAGTTGCTGCGGGTATTCCAGAAAGTCACCCGCACATGACACTTCCCTTCACCCCCCGCCCCTCGCAACAAGCCATCCTGCGCTACTCCGGCGGACCCCTCGGCATTGCCGCCGTGCCGGGCGCCGGCAAGACCCACATCCTCTCTGCGCTGGCGGCGCAGGTCATCCAGAGCGGCGCGTTACAGGACGACCAGGAGGCGCTAATCGTCACCCTCGTCAACTCGGCGGTGGACAACTTCGAGGCGCGCATCAAACGCTTCTTCGACAACCCGCTGCAGGCGCTCTATAAATACCGCGTCCGCACCCTGCACGGGCTTGCGCACGACATCGTGCGCGAGAAACCGGCCCATGTCGGGCTCGAGGAGCGCTTCGGCATCATCGACGAGCGGGAAGCCGCCTACATCCGCCGCGAAGCCGTCCAGGCCTGGCTGGCGGGGCGTTCACTTGGGGAATACCTCGACCCCAACCTGGACGAATCCAGGCGGGACTGGGTGCGCCGCCAGCAACTGCCCGAACTGGTGGATTCGCTGACCGGCGCATTCATCCGCTCTGCCAAGGACCGCCTGCTGACGCCCGAAAACCTGCGCGCCCGGCTGGATTCCGCCCCGGCGCCGCTGCCGCTGGCCGAACTCGGCTGGAGCGTCTATGCCGATTACCAGCGCGCCCTCGCCTACCGCGGGTCGGTGGACTTCGACGACCTGATCCGCCTGGCATTGACCATGCTGGAAAGCGACCCGGAATTCCTCGAACGCCTGCGCTACCGTTACCCGTTCATCCTCGAGGACGAAGCCCAGGATTCCAGCCTGTCGCAGCAACGCATCCTGGGATTGCTGGCCGGCGAAGGCGGGAACTGGGTGCGCGTCGGCGACCCCAACCAGGCCATCTTCGAGACCTTCACCACCGCCGACCCGGAATTGCTGCGAGCCTTCATTGCCAGCCACCCCCATGCCGACATGCCAGAATCGGGCCGTTCCCAGCCCTCCATCCTCGCCCTGGCCAACCACCTGGTCGAATGGGTGATGGCCGCCCACCCCAATCCCGAAGCGCGGACAGCGCTCTCACCGCCTTTCATCGTGCCGGTCCCGGCCGGCGACCCCCAGCAGAACCCGCCGGACGATCCAGCCGCGCTGCGCCTGGTAGGCCGGAAGTACACGCCCGAGGAGGAACTGGAGGCGGTCGTCCGCTCGATCCAGAAACACCTCGAGTCGTTC
>VGNO01000143.1 GCA_016865985.1 Chloroflexota bacterium
TCCAGACAGGACTTGGCTGACAGGATTTGCGCCGCTTTCAAGTGCCAGCACCTTGATCATCTCGTTATTCCCGAAAATGTCTCTTGATTATGCACTAGGGCCTACCCGGGAATTCTTGCAGGGACGGCTCCCACACCGTCCCGCCGGGGCATGGGAGCCCCAGCCAAACAAGTAGAGGATAGAAATGTAGTCCTCCGGAAAAGACAACCCCCGCCCGGGCGGGGGATTTGATTTTAACGGCCCACCCTCTGCCGCAGGGCGCCTGCCATGGCGCGCAGTTCCGGTACCCGCAGCAGCCAGGCCGCCAGGCCGTAGACCGTCCCCCCGGTAAACACGCCACCCAGCGCCAGGAGCCAGGCCGGGCTTGCAGCCATCGCCTGCCGCCACCCGTACAGGGCAAGCGCCATGCAAAGCGTCGCCAGGGCGGCCTGGCCCAGCCCAAGCGCCACCCGGCGGCCCTGGATGCCGCGCAACCGACGCCGCATCAGCAGGAAGAGCGCGGCGGCTTCGAGGGCGGTCGCCAGCGAGTTCGCCAGCGCCAGGCCGCCGTGCGGCATCCAGCCGGACTGTTCGAACAGGGACGAGAAAGAAAAGGAGAAGGCCACGTTCAAGCCCATCGCCGCCGCCCCCACCAGCGCCGGGGTGCGGGTATCGTGCAGGGCATAGAAGGCGCGCGCCAGCACTTCCAGGATCGAATGTCCCACCAGCCCGGCCGCATACCAGAGCAGCGCCCAGGCCACCATGCGGGTGGACTCGGCGGTGAATTCGCCGCGCTGGTAGAAGAGGACGATGATCGGCCCGCGCAGCAGCGCCAACCCGGCGCAGGCCGGGAAGGCCAGCAGGGTCACGCCCCGCAGGCTGGAAGCAAGCGTCTCGCGCAAGTCGTCGAACCGCCCGAGGGCAAACTGGGTTGAAAAGGTGGGCATGGCGGCGATCGCCACCGACTGGGCAATGGCAGCCTGCGCCATTAGCATGAAGGCATAACCGTACTGGACGGCGCTCAGGCTGCCCTGCCCCATCTGCGAAGCCAGCCAGGTGTTGACCCAGAAATTCAATTGCACCACCGCCACGCCGAACAGGCGCGGCCCCATCAGGCGCAGCGCCTCGGCCACCGCCCGCTCCTTCCAGCCCAGGGTCAGGGTATATCGGGGGCGTAACTTCCACACGGCCGGGACCTGCAACAGGAGGTAAAGCCCGGCGCCGATCACCACCCCCCAGGCCAGGCCGCGGATCCCCAACCGCGGGGCGAGCGCCAGCACGCCGAAGATCAAGCCGAAACGGTACATGGCCGGGGTCAGCGCCGGGACGAAGAAGACCTGGTGCGAGTTCAGGATGGCCACCAGCAGACCGCCCAGGCCGAACAGAACGACCGATACCAGTTGCAGCCGCAGCAACTCGACCGTCAGTTCGAAGAGCCCCGGGTCCTGCGCCAGGCCGGGCGCCAGGGTATAACGGACGATCTGCGGGGCAAAGAGCGCCGCCAGCCCGGCCAGCAGGCTGAGGGTCAACAGCAGCAGGTTCGCCACTGCCGATGCCAGCCGCCAGGCGGCTGGACGGTCATCCTTCGCCAGGAAAGCGGTAAAGGCGGGGATGAAAGCCGAACTGAGCGCCCCGGCCGCCACCAGCACAAAGAGCGTCTCGGAGACGCGGTTGGCGGCATAGAAGGCGTCCAGTTCGGGGCTGGTGCCGAAACTGCGGGCAATCAGCACGCTTTGCGCCAGGCTGGCCAGCTGGCTGATGACCATGGCGAGCATCACGGTCCCGGCGGCGCGCGCCACTTGCTTCGAAGCGTCCTGGGTGGGTGTCTGCATCAGGCGGGATTATACCTGCGAAATGGAGGGACAAAGGCAGGCGCCGGCCGGGCGTGCTATAATGCGCGCCATCCGGCTCCGAGGAGGTAATCCATGAAACAAATCCTATCCCTGTTCTGGTCGATGATGGTCCTGGCGGCCTGCCTGCCCAAGCCAGCGACACCCAGCGGCGTTGCATCCAGCGAACCGGCTGGGAGCGCCGCCCCGTCCCTGGACTGGATCGAGGTCCATTTCACCGACCCGGCCGCCCCCCATGCGGACGACTACCGCGGCGGCCCGGACGAGGAACTGGCAGCCGCCATCGACGCCGCCCGCCTGAGCGTGGATGTGGCGGTCTACAACCTGAACCTGTGGAGCATCCGCAACGCCCTGCTGGACGCCCACCGGCGCGGCGTGTCCGTCAGGCTGGTTGTGGAGAGCGACAACCTGGACGGCGACGAGATCCAAGACCTGGCCGCAGCCGGAATCCCAGTCCTGGGGGACCGGCGCGAGGGGTTGATGCACCACAAATTCGTCGTCATCGACCGCGCCGAGGTCTGGCTGGGTTCGATGAATTTCACCGTCTCGGGCGGATACCAGGATAACAACCACCTGCTCCGCATCCGCTCGGTGCAAGTGGCGGAGAACTATACCCACGAGTTCGATGAGATGTTCATGGACGACCTTTTCGGGCCGGACTCAGTCGCCGATACGCCCAACCCGGAGTTGGCGGTCAACGGCGTCTCCCTGGAGGTTTACTTCTCCCCCGATGATGGCATAGCGGCGCGCCTGCTGGAACTGCTGGAGGGGGCGCAGGACAGCATCCACTTCCTGGCCTTCTCCTTCACTGCGGACGACCTGGGCGAGGCCATCCGCCTGGCGGCTGCCAACGGCCTGACGGTGGCCGGGGTGATGGAGACCGAGCAGGTGAATTCCAACCAGGGGACGGAGTTCGATCCCTTCGCCCAGGCCGGGCTGGACGTGCGGTTGGACGGCAACAAAGGCCAGATGCACCACAAGGCGCTCATCATCGACGCAAGCATCGTCGTCACCGGTTCGTATAATTTTTCAGCGAGCGCCGAGACCCGCAACGACGAGAACCTGCTGGTCATCTACAGTCCTGTGATTGCGGCAGCCTTCATGGAGGAGTTCTGGCGGGTATACGCCCAGGCCGCGCCTTAGCAAACCGCACCCGGCGGTGTCGCGGTCCAACACCCGGCGAACCAAGAGTATTCCATCACCCATAACTTTTTCCCTTCTGGAACGACTAACTGGATACATATTATCCTAATCAACCCGGAGGAAAAATGAATAAAACTCGACTCTTCGCCTTGTTCGTCATCGTTTTTGCCGGCCTGTTCCTGACAGCCTGCGGCGCAACGCTGCCTGCCGACGCAGAGATCCAGGTCGCCAGCGACGGCCAGAGCGCTCAGGTGGAATTCACCGGCGTGGTCGACTCGATTACCGCCGACCAGTGGGTCATCCAGGGTTACTCAGTCCTGGTCAATGCCCAGACCGTAATAGACGGTAACTTCGCTGCCGGGGACGTTGTGCATGTCTATGCCATTGTCGACGCCACAGGGACGATTACCGCAACCCATATCGAGCCGTTCGTGCAAGTCGTCGTGACCACGCCGACGGCTGATGCGTCAAATAATGATACGTCCAATAACTCCACCGACACAAACTCAAGTACCAATGAGGCAGAATTCACTGGCGTTGTAGAGAGCATCGCCCCGGATCAATGGACTGTTTCCGGCCAGGTATTCCTCATCACAGATCAGACTGAGATCAAGGATGAGATCATCGTCGGCGATACCGTCAAGATCCATGCCTTCTTGGATGCTAACAATGCCTTTGTTGCCCGCGAGATTGAACTGGCGATTGACGCCTCATCCGGAGCCGACCTGACCGAGAACGAGATGGAACTGACCGGTGTGGTGGAAAGCATCACGCCGGATCTTTGGGTCGTTGCCGGTCTGGAGTTCACCGTCAACAACCAGACCGAGATCAAGGATATCATCGCCGTTGGCGACCGGGTGAATGTCCACCTGCTGGTTAACGAGGATGGTTCGCTGACAGCCAGCGAGATCGAATTGGCCGAAAAAGATGAGAACCCGACCGCGTTCGGAATGCTGGAAATGACTGGCGTGGTGGAAGCCATCAGCGGCGACCTATGGACCATCGGCGGCAAGGATTTCCTCGTTACGGCTCAGACCGAATTGAAAGGTGTGATCGTGGTCGGCGACACAGTAAAAGTGGAAGCCATCATCAACGAAGACGGCTCGCTGACCGCTACCGAGATTGCCAAGGTTGCAATGTCTTCCAGTTCTGAAAATAGCGATTCATCGGATTCCTCCAGTGATACATCTGATGATGACTCGAGCAGCGACAGCGACTCGGATTCCTCAGACAACTCCTCGGATGATGACGAAACCGACGATTAGAGATACCCATCTGACCACCTTCCCCAAAGACCATATTACTGGCCTTTGGGGAAGGAACCTCTCAAAATGATATAATCGCCGTGTTTGCCCAAACCGTTTCCATTCGCTATCAATATATGGCGCTTGATCTGCCCCGTTCTGAAATTGACGACTTGAAAAGCCTGGATTCAAGGTCCGTCAGTGCAACCTACGACCGTTATTTTCCCGAAATATATCGCTACATCCGTTACCGCCTGGGAGACGAAAATCTGGCCGAAGACCTTGCCAGTGACGTCTTCGTCCGCCTGCTTGAAGCGCTGCGCGCCGGGCGCGGTCCGCGAGAAAACCTGCGCGGCTGGCTGATAGGCGCGGCCTCCCACCTGGCCAATGACCACCTGCGCCGCCGCTACCGCCGACATCAGGAACCGCTCACAGAAAACTATCCCGGCCACAGCCCCACCCCGCTGGATGAAGTTGAAGCGCGCGACCGCACCCACATGGTTGCGCGCGCCCTCACACACCTGACAACCGAACAGCAGCACGTACTGGCCCTGCGGTTTGGCCAGGGCTTCTCCCTGGAAGAAACAGCCGCCTTGATGAAGAAGAATATCAATTCCGTCAAACAACTGCAGCTACGGGCGCTGGCGGCCCTCAACCGCCAGATGATGGAGTAGGCATGAACGC
The DNA here is from genome assembly GCA_016865985.1 of Chloroflexota bacterium. Taxonomy (GTDB): domain Bacteria; phylum Chloroflexota; class Anaerolineae; order Anaerolineales; family Villigracilaceae; genus VGNO01. The sequence continues at coordinate 4,901 of VGNO01000143.1, forward strand.
AGTCCTCTCGAGCGCCCTGCAGGATGGCCTGCAGGCTCTGGATGGGGGGATGAGCCTGGAGGAATGCCTGGCGCGCCATCCAGGGCTCGCCGACCAGCTGCGTCCGCTCCTCGAAACCGCCCAGGTAGCGCGGAGCGTCGGCTCGCTCCCCGTCCCCGGCAATGCCGCCACGCGCGGTCGGGCGCGCACTCTAGCCCATGCTGCCCGGCTGCGTCAGGCCAACCGTCCGTTGCCGCGTCTTGGCGGGACGGGGCGGGTGGTTGCCGCCTCCCTGGCGGCCCTGGTCTTCCTGGCGCTCACCGGCAACGGCCTGATCGCGGCATCGGCCAATGCCCTACCGGGTGACCCGCTCTACGCCATCAAACGAACCGTGGAAGATGTGCGTCTTGGCCTGGCTGGCGACCCGCAGACCGAAGAGAAGATCGAGCAAGAAATTTCCACCCAGCGTTTGGAAGAAACAGAAATCCTGCTTTCCGAACAACGGGTGGAAGATGTGGAATTCAAGGGTCTGGTGAACGAACAATTGCCAGATGGCTGGTTGGTTGCCGGCATCCCCGTGCGCGTCACGGAAGAAACTGAAGTGGAAGGGATGATATCCATCGGTATGCTGGTCGAAGTGGACGGACAGACCCAACCCGATGGCAGCGTTCTGGCGGAGCGCATCCGCGTCTTGGAGCCGGAAAGCAGCACATCAGAGGGAGGACCCACGCCAGAAGATACCCCCACCCCGGAGATGGAAGAAACTCCCCTGCCAGAAGGGACCGACGACCCAACCGGCGTCGATCCGGGCGACGGAGATGACGATGGGGGCAATTCCGATTCGGGGGAAAGCAGCAAAACGCCTGAACCAACTGACCAGACTGACGACTAATCTTTCAATGTGCGGCGACGGCTTCATCCCAGGGATTGCCAAACCAGACAGTAAGCGTACTGCCTTGTTGATCATGGACAACTTTGATTTGTGTCATTTGAAGTTCCTTGTAGGCTGAGTTCTTCCATGTCACTTTGTAGGAAGCCATCGCGCTTCAACCTTTCGACAACTTCCTCGAATGTAATGGTCGGTTCGTCAAGGCGTTCTGCCAGAACGGCCAGATCGTCCAAGTCTTCCAATAATTCTTCGAACTCTTCAATGGGAAGGATGATGGCTGATTTTTGCCGTTTTGGTCAGTGACATATTGTGCCTGTAATTCTCGAATTTCCATGCTGCCTCTTTTCTCTCCTGACAAGGGCAATTATACGAAGCCCAGCCGCACGCGTTGTGCTGAGCCTGTCGAAGTGGTGAGGTTCCACCACATCCTCCCCCACCCCGAAGCGACGTCAAAAGCAAAAGACCTCCGAGTGTTGTCGGAGGCCTTGTACTCTATTCAACTTGACGGTTTACCAAATTGTTTCCAAACCGCTCAATACGATTTTTCGGTCACGGCTGATCAATGGCAGGTTCAGCGCAAGAGCAGTCGCAGCAATGACACGGTCTGGCAGGTCGGGAATCTCGTCACGCATCACATTGGCGGTTTGGTTAGCGACATCCGCATTCAAGTCCACCAGCATAAGTCCGCTTTCGCCTGATTTCAATTCCTCTTCCAACATGGATTTCATGTCGGGCGAAACGCGCCCCTTCTCCATCAGGTAGACAATTTCAACCAGACAAATCGTCGGCACAAAAATACGAATCTCGCCTCGGTCACATGCTTCAAATGCGGCGCGGGCTTGAGTCCCGAGACGAGGGCTGTTTTCCAAATACAAATCAGGGCATGGGTATCGGCAACCTAATCGCTAATCAAATGTCGCTCCGCGGGAAATTGCGCATCATCTCCTTGCGCGCTTCGGAAATATCTTCGGAGGTGATGTTAGCGCCAGCCCACAATCCGCGCAGGGATTTACGCGCCTGGGTCTGTTGTTTCCCAAGGCTTTTCTCGATCTCAGGCAAAGCAATCGAAATGATCTTCAACTGCTCGTTTGGCGGAAGTTGACGAAGCATTTTTAAAACAGTTTGATGATTAGCGACAACCATGTGATATTACCTTTCACTCTGTCTTGATTATACACTCATCCGAGAGACCAATGCACGCCGTCCATTCATCCTTCATCCTTCATCATTCATCCTTTCTCTCCCCCACACCCTCCCAAAGCGGACCGCTTCGCGTCCCCCACCCCGAAGCCGATGGGTTGAGCCTGTCGACATCGTACCCGTAGGGTAAACCACCTTCCACCTGCGCGCCGTCCATCCGTTCCAGTTCGTGAGTCCGCCTGCCCCGCCGTATTTGGGCGGGGTGACAGAGTCCGTTGACCGCCACACTCTCCCAAAGCCTTGCGTTGAGCTGGTGGTTGAGCTTGTCGAAACCCTGTCGACATCGTACCCGTAGGGTAAACCACTTCCAGCCGCGCGCCGTCCATCCGTTCCCGTCCGCGAGACCGCCTGCCCCGATGGAC
>VGNO01000144.1 GCA_016865985.1 Chloroflexota bacterium
CCGGAACCAGCCATGGAGCATGAAATAGTAGACCGGTGGGTGCTCCTCCGCCGCTCGATTGGAGTCATCTCCCAGCGAAGCGGTGACAATCTCGGCCGGTTCGTGACCGGCCATCAGGAGACTGAACGATTCGTCGTACCAGATCGGCCTGTCGGAGATGCCCAACAACCGGAGCGTAATCGCCAGGAATAGGATTGCCGGGAGGATCAACCGGGGACGGATCCTGGAATACCCGTTCAATCTTGCCTCCGCCCCATGATGACAGCCGTTTGGTCGGCGAAGAGTATTTGCCAGGCTGGATCGTCGACTAAGAATTCAGCCAGGGCTGACCCTGGTGGCATGATGATCCATTCGACCTTATATGCCTCCAGGATATCCTGCCAGTTATCCGACAGGGTGATGACCGTCTCGAACTGGCGCGTCAAGTCGCCGGATGTATCGCACATGCTGTCGATGAAGACCGGCTGCCCCGGCCAGAGGCGGAAGGAAATATACCCGCCCCAGTCGAGGTTGTTGAACATGGCGCCGGGTTGTGGATGCGATTCCAACCAGTCCACCGCCCGGACCGGGAAGGCGCCTGGATCGAATCGGAAGACGAAGTTAAGAGGACTGGCAAGGACAGCCGCACCCAGGCCGAGGCTGGCCAGGATCGGCCAGGCGAACCCGCGCAGGGATGTTTCAACCCGATCCAGCGAAAGTTCAATCTTTGACAGGAATTTTGAACCGGCAGTTCCAACCAACGGCGCCGCCAGGACGAATGGAGCAACGATGCCGTAGAGGTGGATGTTGCGCGCTGCCACCAGGCTCATAAGGCTGAAGCCGGCCAGCAAAAATGCCGAACCGGTGGATAGACGGATTTGTTTAATTGCCAGGAGGAAGATCGAAAAGACAAGCCAGAAGAGCAGGAAGTAGAATTCCGGTTGGGAGAAATCGGGCGGCCGGGCTTCGGCCATGCGGGACATCAGGTAGGTATTGTTGACATAACCGAACATCGTCCGCCAGGGTTCGAAGCCGGCCGGGTTGACCAGGCTGGCGGCGAAGGACAATGCCAGGGCTCCCCAGAGTCTTATCCCGCGCCTCAGCTCGCCCTCGCCGCGGTGAAAAACGATATCCCAGGTCCAGCCTGCAGAGAAGGCAAACAAGGCTAGCATCCCGGCAACGAATTCCCCGTGCAGGTTGCTCCAGAGAAGCATCAATAACGGAAATTGCCAGAGTTGGATTTTCTCGCCGCGCGCCAGCCTGCCACACCAGGTCAGCCAGACAGCCAGGAGCAGCATCGAAAATACATGGGGGCGGGTTGCCCAGTGCATCGAGGTAACTGCCGCACCAGCGGCGACCAGGATGAAGACCGGCAGCCGTGAGCGCAAAGATTTAGCCAGGTGATGGTAGAGCAGGTTGAAAGTTCCCGCTAGCAGGAGGGCAACGAGTAATACAACGCCAGCCAGGCCAAATGCTTCATGTGTAATTTGGATGATGACATCCGCCAGCCACTCGTGTGGGACATAGTCAAGTCCGCGATAGGGGTAGACAAAGGGTTCGCTGGTCGGTATGCTGCCGGTCTCGAGGATGTAACGACCGGTCAGGAGGTGGCGCGGCAGGTCGCCATCCAGGTTGAGCATCCGGGGGCCGTAACCCAGGACAGCCATGAATATCACCAGGAAGAGTATGTCCCTCAGTTGAGGCAAGAGGAAGTCTTGGACCCGGATGGTTGTCCGTCTACCCGCCATGTTTCTTCCTCCGGGTGGTCAGGATGCCGAGGAAGAAACTAGAGAACACAACCTGGAAACCGGATGCGAACAGGACGATCCCCGGGATGACAAGCCGCATGGAATGACCCGGATCGATAGGGCCGAAGGCGTTCCGACTCCAATAGATAACTGCTCCGATCGAACTTGCCAGGCCGAGGGCGATCATCAGCGCGCCTGCCAACAAGCCGCGTTCGAGGCTGGCATGCTCCAGGAATATTCGAGTATCAGCATCATCTGGAAGCAGACCAGCGCCAATCGCAAACACTTTGCTGAATATCGAGAACAGGACTGCCTGCAAACCCAACAGGACCAGCAGGGATGCATAGAGAAGAGTGTTTATATCGAAAGTAATCCTGCCGATCTGTTGCGGGCCTGGCAGCAGGAAAATGGAACCCGCCAGTCCGATGGCGATCAATGCCAGTCCTGGATAAAAGAACAACCACCGCGGGCTGTACATCAACAGAAAGCGCAGGTGACGCCAGCCATCCGACCAGGTGCGGAGGTGCGGTGGACGGCTGCGTCCGTCCGGGTATAAGATCGTTGGGACTTCGGTGATCTTGAGTTTGCGGATGGAAGCCTTTACAACCATTTCGCTGGCGAATTCCATCCCGGTGGTCTGGAGGTCGAGGCTGAGAATTGCATCCCTCCGGAAACCGCGCAAGCCGGAATGGAAATCACCGATGTTGCCGCCAAAAAATAGACGCCCCAAAGCGCTAAGAACGGGATTTCCCAAATACCGGTGGAGTAGAGGCATTGCGCCAGGCTTGATCCCGCCCCGGAAACGGTTACCCATCACCAGGTCCGCGCCTGATTCCAGCGCTTGCAGGAAGGGATGCAATTGAGAGAAGTCATAACTATCGTCAGCGTCACCCATGATGATGAACTCCCCCGCAGAGGCCCGGATACCACCCAGCAAGGCGTTGCCATACCCTTTCCCTTCCACCGCCACCACTCTTGCCCCAGCCTTTCGCGCAATCCTATCGGAACCATCGCTGCTGCCATTGTCTGCCACCAGGATCTCGCCTGCTACCCCGCTGGACTCGATGAAGGAGCGGGCCTTCCGAATGCATGTTGTCAGCGTTTCTGCTTCGTTCAGGCAGGGCATCAGGATGGTCAATTTCAGTTTTGTGTTCATCATCCGGTTCCGATGACATCGAAGACGAACAGGTTGTTCAGGCCGAATTGGAATTTCCGGTTTTCACGGGTGACGAACCCTGCATTTTCGAAGATTGTCGGCAACTGCGAAGGATCGAATCCGTGATGTTCCTCCAGGGACATACCATCCACCAGGCGGAACTGGATCAGGGAATGCAGTATACGGTCGACCGCCTCGGCCGGGGCGGTGACGATCACCCGTCCACCGGGACAGAGCAACCGACGCGCCAAACCGGCAATGTATTCCTTGTCCGTGATGTGTTCCATGACAGCCAGAAGGATCACTATATCGAAGGAGTGATCCAGGAAGGGCAGCGGATCCTCTGCCCTGCACGCCAGGAACTGGTGGCGAGTGGGTCTACGGTCATGCTCATAGAGCGGATCGATGCCGACGCTGGGCGCGATCCGGTCGCCGAGGTATTCGAAGAGTTCACCCTGGTGGCAGCCGATGTCGAGAAGGCGGCTCCTGGGCGGGATCCAGCGCGCCGCCTCGGACATCCGCCATCCTTGGATCCACCTGTCACCGGTTCGCATCTCTGCGCCTCGATCCAAACATGCCTTATATTTTACCCTGTCTGGGATGGAATAAAAAAAAAGGCGGTATGTTCGAAGCATACCGCCTTGTTCGGCAGGTTTTATTCGCCAAGATAGTCGCGCAGTTTCCGGCGGACAGTGGGATGCCGCAAGCGGCTGAGCGCCTGGGCCTCGATCTGGCGGACGCGCTCGCGGGTCACGCCCATTTTTCTTCCTACTTCCTCGAGGGTGTAGGCCTGCCCATCGAGCAGGCCGTAGCGCAACTGGAGGATGCGCACTTCGCGGGGCGGTAATCCACTCAGGACATCGGAGAGGTGCTCCCGGAGCAGGTTATAGGTTGCAGTATCGTCCGGCGGGGCGGCTTCATCGTCCTCGATGAAATCGCCCAGGACGGAATCCTCTTCATCGTCTGTCGGTGTTTCCAGTGAGAGCGGGCGGCGCGCCACCTGGATCATATTCTCTACTTTCTTGGGCGGCACCTCGAGCGCATTGGCAAGTTCCTCGACAGACGGTTCGCGCCCGAGGCGCTGGGTCAGTTGGTGCTGGACGCGCAGGAGTTTATTGATCTGGTCGCCCATATGCACCGGGACGCGAATGGTGCGCCCCTGGTCGGCGATGGCGCGGGTCACTGCCTGGCGGATCCACCACGTGGCATAGGTCGAGAACTTGTGGCCGCGCCGGTAGTCGAATTTCTTCGTGGCGCGGATCAAGCCAATGTTGCCTTCCTGGATCAGGTCGAGGAAGGGCACTCCCCGCCCCATGTATTTTTTTGCCACGCTGATGACCAGGCGCGAGTTGGCGGTGATCAGGTGTTCGCGGGCAGCCCAGCCGTCTTCGATCAACCGGCGCAGTTCCTGCCGGCGGCGGGTGGTGACGTTGCCGCGCGCCAGTTCCTCGCGCGCCATGCGACCGCGTTCGATCCGCTGGGCCAGGTCCACTTCCTCGTTGGCAGTCAACAGCGGGACACGGCTGACTTCCTTGAGGTAGAGGCCGATCGTGTCGTCGGTATCGATGTTCGCCAGGTAATCATCGATCGATATTTCGGGTTCGGCCGCGACTTCGGCTTCCTCCGCTGCGGCAAGTTCATCTTCGGGCGGCTCGGGAGTTGGGGCGTCCTCCACGAAGGCAACCCCTGCGCTCAGTAATGCAGCGAATGCTTCCTCCAGTTGCTCCACATCCTGTTCCGCTTCTGGAAAGAAATGCAAGATATCGTCGATGGTGACATAGGTTTTCTGCCGCCCAAGTTCGATCAGACGGGCGATCGGCGAGTATTCTTCTTCCTCCTCGCCAATCAGGAGCGGGTTTTCAATCATTTTCAAGTCGCAATCCTTTGATCCTACAATAAAATCTACATCAGAATACACTTTTTTTAATTGAAAATCAATAGTTCCACAGGATTGCCATTCCCCTGTAAGGTGTCAGGGAGTCGATGTTGCCGATGGAGTACCGGTTCCATTCGCAGGCACGGCATCGAATGTCGGTGTGGCGGTTTCGGTTGGCGAGACCAGTGTGGGAGCGGCCGTTGGCACATAGGGTGGATGATTCAGGAGGTTTAACACGGCATTAGCGGTTATGGCGCTGATAACATATACGGTATCGTCCATCCGGACGTAGTATCCACTCCCGGTGACAGTCTCTGAACCGACCAGGATCTCTTGCTCGTAGCCGTCAACAAAAACCAGCAGGATCCGGTAGGCCGGCTGGGCAAGGCCGATGGCGGCAAAGTCCGGCGCAGTTTCGAGCGGGGTCAGGATGCGCATCGCGAAAAGTTGGGTCTCGGCAGCCTCTACTTGTCCCTGGTCCACCTGGCCGGTGGTTGGGAGCAGGATTTGCCACTGGCCGTCCGACATGCGTTCGAGCCGCACCCGGTCGATCATGGTCGCATCGCTGATTTCAATGACCGATAACTTGCCGTGCTCCCCTTCGACGATCAAAAAGGCAGGCGTTGGGAGCGGAGTGGCGGCGCCGGAGGATGCGCCTGGAAATTTCTCGAGCAGGAAATATGCGCCAACCGCCAACAGCAGGATAACGATCAGGAGCCAGGTTGATCGCTTGACCATGGTTAACCTCGCCTGCGGCGGGAGATCCAGGAAACGATGGCGCCGCCCAGGACAAGTCCCGGCAGGAGGCAGATCAAGCCCAACGCCAGGAGCAGGAGCGATGCATTGTTGAATGCAATCATGGTGCGGGTGGTCGTTTCCTTGGGGGTCAGATTGAGCAGGTCCTCCTGCCCGGCAGCCCAGTCGATGGCATTGACCAGCAGGTCGCCATTGGCATATTGCCCAAAGTATGTGTCGGATGCGAAGTCCGAGTCGCCGATAACCACCAGCCTGGCTCCGGAAAGGTTGTTCTCTGATGCAACTGCAAGCGTGATGGGACCCGATGTATCACTACCGCCATCATAGGTGGGGCCTGTTTCGAGTGATGCGAAATCGGTTTCACCCCAGGCGCGCTCGATGGTCTGGATCAGCGTGGATGGTATCGCCCCATTTTCCCCGGTAAGGGCAACCAGGCTGTGAGCCGATGGGAAGAAGGTGACCACGCCGCTCAACTTCTCGGTGATGGCATGGCTGGCATACGTGTAGGCGACGGCATATGTCGGAGGGTTGGTGTCCGGGTCGATTACGAGGTCGTTGTTGAAGGCAATTCCCCATTCCGCAGCCAGGTAATCGTGGAATGGGTGCGGCTGGTTGGCCGACTCCAGGAGTAGCGGAGGTTCCTCCAGAAGGATGACTGCACCGCCGCCATCCAGGTAGGCTTCGAGCAAGACGCTCTCTGTGCTGGAGATGGGCTGCAACGGCCCGGCGATGATCACTGCCAGGGCGTCGTCCGGGATGATGTTCTCGGCTCGCAGGTTCAGGGTCAGGACTGTATATTTCTTGCTTTCCAGGCTCTGGCGCGCCAATCCGTAGGTATCGTCCTGTCCGCTATCCTCGATATTAAATTCGCCATGACCGGACAAGAAGTAGACCACCCTTTCCCCGGGGTTGATCAGGCGGACGAGGGCCGAGGTCAACTCCTGCTCCGAGGCGTACGTGAGTACTTCGTACTGGTCGCCCATCGACAGGATGATTGTTCCATCACGGGTGATCTCGTATTGCTGCGCCAGCAGCGGATTGGCCTCCGGGTCGACGAATTCGTAACTGAACTTGTCCTTGCCCCAGATGACGAGGTTCTGGAATAAGGCCTCGGCAGTGGCATTCGACAGCCGGGAGGTATAGAAACCAATGGCATGAACGGGGGAGGGGAGCGCTTCCAGGGCATTCAGGGTCTCGGGCGCAAGGGTATTGAGCTGGTCTTCGCTCAGGTCGCGTTGTACGGGATTCTGATAGGCGATCAGGTTGACCACGAATACAATCCCCAGGAAAGCGATCAGCATGATGAAGGCGTTGCTGCCATAGCGCGCCTGCCTGCCAGCCAGGATTTCGCGCACCCGCTGCGGGTCGAGCAGGGCGAAGAGCGCAAGGCCGATAAATATCACACCGGCGCCGATGCCAAGCGCCATATTGAGCGCCTGTTCATTGGGCGGGGCGAATAATCCCATAAAGGCGAATACCTTGATCGCCAGGATGACAATCACCGACAGCAATGCCAACAGGGCGAGCCACAAGCCGGCGGGCGAGAGACCCCGGGCGGTGAACCCGCCCCTCGATTTTTTCTGGGTTTTTTTCATTAGCGCCACCTTCTCATTTCGACAGCAAATGTACCGAGGAAGAGACCGAGAGCCGTCACGCTCAGGTAATAGACCACATCGGAGAGATTCAGGACGCCTTGCAGGAAGTTGCTGTAGAACTTGCCGCTCAGTTCCAGGTATGTGAAGATCTCGCCGCCGAGGGGCATGACCTGCGCCGGCCAGCCGATGATCCACC
>VGNO01000145.1 GCA_016865985.1 Chloroflexota bacterium
CTGAGCCTATCCGCCCTCAGTTCCGAGCAGGACACCCAGCCGCTTACCCGGCTGGTGAGCGCCGTGCTGCTTTTTTCCGAGGAGAATGTCCTGGAAGTCGGTTCGGCCAGGCGGTTCACACCTGCGGATTCCAGGGTGGAACTGGCCGGCGAACAGGGGGCGATCGCTGGAGCCATGGAGAGCGGGGAACCGCTCCTTGTGGACGAACCATCCATAGATCCGGAATTGAGCCGGATCGTGGCCTTCCACTCCTGCGGCCAGGTCTATGTTTTTCCTTTGCGCAGCGGCTTCAATATCTATGGCGTCCTGCTCTTCGGCCACCCGGATGCCGGTTTCATGACGCGCGACCGGCAGGAGGTGCTCGATATCCTCGGCCGCCAGGCAGTGATCGCCATCGCCAATGCCCGTCTCTACCAGCAACTGGTGGATGAACGTGACCGGATGGTGGAAGTGCAGGAGGAAGCCCGCAAAAAACTGGCGCGTGACCTGCACGATGGGCCCACACAATCCGTGTCCGCGATCGCGATGCGGGTCAACCTGGCGCGGCGGATGATCGAAAATGACCCGCGCGAAGCCGGCCAGGAACTGGGCAAGGTCGAGGAACTGGCGCGCCGCACGACCAAGGAGATCCGCCACATGCTGTTCACCCTCCGTCCGCTGGTCCTCGAATCCCAGGGCTTGCTGGCGGCATTGAATGCCATGGCTGAAAAAATGAAAGAGACCTACAGCCAGGGGTTGAACATCCAGGTCAACCCGCAGGAGCTCGAGCAGTTGGAGATTGGCAGGCAAGGCGTGATCTTCTTCATCGTGGAGGAAGCCGTTAACAATGCCCGGAAACATGCCCAAGCGCCCCATATCTGGGTGCGGCTGCGTTCACTCGATAAATCCATGCTGCTGCTGGAAGTCCAGGATGACGGGATCGGGTTCGACGTGGAGGCGGTCAACCGCTCATACGACAAGCGCGGCAGCCTGGGGATGATCAACCTGCGCGAGCGGACGGAACTGATCAACGGGGTGTTGAACATCCAGTCCACACCCGGCAAGGGCACCACGGTCCGGGTGGCGATCCCGCTTACAGAAGAGGCAGCCGACCGGCTGCATCAAAGCGCAGCCAGGCGCTGACCTGCGATGCCGAACGCCGCCGGGTTGTACTATTTCCTCCACTCCTCGGGCAGCATCCACCGCCCCCCGCTGTTGCTGTTGCACGGCGCCGGGGGGCATCATCTTTTCTGGCCGCCGGATGTGCGCCGCCTGGCCGGTACCCGCGTCCTGTCGCCGGATCTGCCCGGTCACGGCAGGTCGGAAGGGACCGGCCTGCAATCCATAGCCGCTTATATGGAGGTTCTGGTGGATTTTTTGGACGAGGCCGGTCTCAACCGGGTCGTCGCAGCCGGGCATTCGATGGGCGGCGCGATTGCCCTGTTGCTGGCGTTGTCCCACCCGGAACGGGTGGCGGGGCTGGTCCTGGCGGCCACTGCGGCCCGGCTGAGGGTTTCGCCGGAGATCCTGGAGGATGCCGCCAACGCCGAAAAATTCCCCGCTGTCATCCGCACCATCGTGGACTGGTCGTTCGGGCCGGGCTGCAACCCGCGCCTGAAGTCACTGGCCGGGCAGCGGATGGGAGAAATCCGCCCGACGGTGCTCCTCGGTGATTTTACGGCCTGCAACGAGTTCGACGTCCGGCGCCGGCTCGGTGAGATCCGGGTCCCGGCCCTGGTGCTGGCTGCCCGCGAAGACCGGATGGTGCCGCGGAGTTTCTCCGAGTCCCTGGCGCAGGGGATCGCCGGGGCGCAATTGTGCTTGATCGAGAATGCCGGTCACATGCTGCCTTTGGAGCAGCCGCAGCAGTTGGCGCAGGCCCTGCTCGATTTCCTGCCCACAGTCCCATACCAGCCGGGGATGTGACGGGTATTACAGACCAAGAATTCTTACGAGGATGGGGATCGCATTCTCCACTGCCCGGGCGCGATGGCTCAGGCGGTTTTTTTCTTCCATCCCCAATTCGGCCATGGTCCGCCCCAGGTCGGTGAAAAGAAAGAGAGGGTCGTAGCCGAACCCACCCGTGCCGCGCTCCTGCGGGATGATCTCCCCTGCGCATTCCCCGGCCGCCAGTTGCACTTCCATGCCCGGCACAGCCAGCGCCACGGTGGCGCGGAAGCGCGCCTGCCAGGGGCGTGGCTTGTCCGCCAGTTGTTCGAGCAGGAAGCGGCGGCGGGAGGTGTCGCTCCCCGGCTGCGGACCGAAACGGTTGGAATGCAGGCCGGGGCGGCCTCCAAGCGCTTCCACCTCCAGCCCGGAGTCGTCCGCCAGGGCAGGCAGGCGGGAAGCCAAGCAGAAGGCAGCGGCTTTTTTGGCCGCGTTCTCGGCGTAGGTCAGGCCATCCTCCGCCACCTCCAGCGAGAGACCGATCCCGGCCGGGGTCGCCAGGCGGAGTGGGAGCGTCCCGAGCAGGGATTGGAGTTCCTGGATCTTCCCTTTGTTGTTGGTGGCGAGTAGCAGGGTGGTGAGGGATTGATTCATTCGTTTTCAGCCTCGATCTTTTCCATTGCGATCCGGGCATGGCGGGCAACCAACGGGTCGTCTACCAGCGCGCCTGCCAGTGGCGGGATGGCGCGCCGGTCGCCGCGGTTGCCGAGCGACACGGCAACATTGCGCAGGTAACCGCGCCGCCGGGCGCGCAGCACCGGGCTGCTTTGGAATTTTTGGTTGAACTCCTGCGCCGTCAGTGAAATCTCGGCCAACAGGTCCGGCCAGGCATGCTCCGCCGCCGGCGAGAAAGCCGGGTCGTACCCCGGGGCGGCGGAAAGGTTCCAGGGACAGACCACCTGGCAGGTGTCGCAGCCGAAGACCCATTCCCTCACATGCGGCTGGAGATCGGACGGGATATCGCCCTTGTTCTCGATCGTCAGGTAGGAGATGCAGCGCCGGGCGTCCAGCGTGCGGTCCGGCTGGATGCAGCCGGTCGGGCAGGCGGCCAGGCAGCGGGTGCAGGTCCCGCAGCGGTCGGCTTCGAAGGGTGGGTCGGGCGGCAGGGGAAGGTCGAGCAGGAGTTCGGCCAGGAAAAGGTGGGAACCGTAGCCGGGCGCGATCAGGCAGGAGTTGCGCCCGATCCAACCCAGGCCGGCGCGCTGCGCCAGTTCGCGTTCCAGGATCGGCCCGGTGTCGGTATAGGCTTTGTATGAAATCGGTCGCCCGGCATGTTCCCCAATGAAAGCCGCCAGTTGCGCCAGGCGTTCCGGCAGTACTTCGTGATAGTCCCGCCCCCAGGCATAGGATGCCACCCTTCCGGCCAGGCCGGCCTCCCGTTCACCGGGAAGGGCGCGCCAGTCCGGGTAACGGATGCCCAGGGCGAGGATCGACCTGCAGCCGGGCAGGATCAGGCGCGGGTCGGCGCGCCGCCGGATGGCGCGTTCCTCCGCCAGGTAGGCCATCCCGCCGTGGTGGCCGCGTTCCAGCCATTCTGTGTAGATCTTCCAGTTGGCGGGAGGGTCGGGTGTGGTAACGCCGGCCAGGGCGAAGCCCAGCCGGCGCGCTTGTTCCAGGATGGTCTGTTTGAGCCGTTCCACGCTCAGGGGACTTGAATGTAGAGGGACAGGAATTCACCGAAGGGGTAACCATTGGCGTTGCGCAGTCGGAAGAACGCGCCGTAGTAACCGGCGGCGCTTGGGGCGGTCAGCACGACCGAGACATCCAACTGGCCGCCCGGCACCACTTCAGCGGTGAAGTTGACCGGCTGGACGGCGTTCCAGTTGGTCCCCTCGCCGCCCCAGCCGTAGATCAACTGGTAGGCGGTGGTCCAGGTGCAGTCGCCGGTGTTCTTAACCCGCCAGGTCTTGAGGAAGGTCGAACCGGCCGGGATCTTGTCGCCGTCCTGGACGCCGATGTCGGCCACCCAGCGACTGTCATCGCAGGGGTCGAGGGTGTTTGCCGGCAGGGTCGGGTAAAGGAAGGGGGTGTTGGTGGCTGCCGGTGTGTCGGTGATGAGCGGTGTGTTGGTCGGGCGGGGGGTATCCGTGATGGCCGGTGTGATGGTGGGCGTGAATGTGGCGGGGGCGGCCAGGGCGGTCTCGGTCAGGCGCGCCTGCACCGTCATGGCGGACTGGGTGTAGATGGCGGCCGGGTCTTCGGTAGGGGTGGCCGTCCCGCAGCCGGTTGCCAGGAGCGGGAGCAGGAGCAGGAACATGGCGATGCTTTTGATAAGGTGTTTCATACTTCGAGTCCTTTTTTGTTTACCATGGGCAGGCGTTCGGCCTGCCCCGGCAGTTTGCTGGTATTGCCAGCCAGATTATACCGTCAATGGACATCCATTTATTCGGAGTGGACCACTGCCTACCGGTTTTATCCTGGATCAACTGGGTGGGGCAACATCGGTTATGGTGTAGTTTCCAACGGATGCCGCAGATCGAAAACTATGTACCAATCACTCTGCATCAGGATCGGATATTGATTGTACAAGATGTTCTTCAAGTAAGGTTGCCTCTCGAACTCGTCGAACAGAGTGATTACGAAATACTCCATTCCTTCCACTGAGTCTAGAAAGTATTCCTGATTCTCGGCAGTTACGTCGAACTCATTTCCTCCCATCTCGGCCATCTTCCAGTCATAGTAATGCATGTAGGGGTAGATGACTTTCCCCCCGTAATAAGCCATGCGCATGTTGTAATCATCGGTCAGGCCAATGATGCTGGAGCCGGTCAACCTCGCTCCCAGGTCCTGCCATTTTTGGGATTCAGCGCTGAAATCGTAAGCGACAACTGCCTTCCGGGACATAAAGATCGAGTAGCCAACGGCTACCAAAGCGACGCCGGTGAATAGAATCTGCCAGAAGAAGCCCTGTCTGGCTATTTTGGCAAGCAGCAACTTCCCGGCAGGCGCCAGTGAAAGCGCCGTGATTCCAACCAATGGAAGATTGTAATAAATATGCGACCAGATCAGAGATGGAAATGATAGCCCAAACAGGCCATACCCGATCCACAACCCCAGAACAAGCCCACGCCATCGCTTTTCCAGTAATAACATCGAAGCAACGGCAATAAGCGCCACGGCAAGGTTGAAATAGGTGTTGATGGTGTGAAGCCAGCCCATGTAAAATGTGATATCCGCCAAACGCTGCAGGTATGGCAGCGACCATATGCCCAGGTAATCACTTCCGGCGCTAAAATTAGGGAAGACATAGTAGGATGCTGGAATCAGCACGGACAGGAGCGCTACCAACCAGACCTGGGGGTTTTTTACCATACGCCGCAGGCCGTAGGATTCTATGCAGACCAATAAAATAGCCATGCTAGTGGGAAAAATCGCAAAAATCTTCGTCAGGATTGCCATTCCAGCCAGCACGCCTGTGGTGACTGCCCACTTCCATGATGAACTCTCCACCCAGCGGTGTGCCGCATACAACGCCAGAAGGATGAACATGACCATCAGAGGTTCAGGGAGGAAGGCGCGAGTCTCTGTATTGCCATAGGGTAGAAGCATGTAATAGGCGAGCGCCACCACCGCCCCATCCGCTGAAGTTATCCGCTTTGCTAGCAGAAAGAGCGCCAACCCTCCTATTGTCCAGAACAGCGTTGTCCAGATACGTGAGAGCCAGAGGTACTCGCCGCCTGCTACCCAATAACTTAGCGCAACAATCCCTTCCGTGATCGGGGGTTCCAGGTAGGTGAACGACTCCGCGATCCAGATCGCCTGATGCCTGCTCTCGGGATCTGCGTTCGGGCTCATTTCGTAGTAGAAACCGCGTGCGGTGATCGCGGAGCGTAACCATCGCCATCCGTGAACATCCAGGGGCGGATTGGTCAGCCTCATCAGGCGGAAGAAAATCCCAAGGGTTAAAATCACCAAAACAGTGATGGATAGCAACCAGCGTGAACGACCGAAGAACGTGCTGGACTGATCATGCTCTTGTTGGGATACGTGGGTTTTTACCATGCGAAAATCTCCTTATATCTTTTCTGCCATCAGTAGGACCGCTTCCTGGGTGTGTTCCCAGACCACCGCCCAGCCTGAAACATAGTGCGTTCTCCGATCGATGATGGAAAA
This sequence comes from Chloroflexota bacterium, assembly GCA_016865985.1. GTDB lineage: Bacteria > Chloroflexota > Anaerolineae > Anaerolineales > Villigracilaceae > VGNO01. Next base: position 6,040 of record VGNO01000145.1, read on the forward strand.
AGTCTGTCTTAGGGCTCGACGGTTGGAGTGGGAGTCTCGGTCGGCGTTGGGGGAACCGGGGTGTCGGTCGGCGTGTAGGTGGGGGTCGGCGTCGGGGCGGGGATGACTGCGTCGATCGCCGGCGACAACCAGAGGGCGATATCCTGGCTGGGCGAGCCGTTGGCCTGGACGGTGAGGATGAAGTGGATGGACTGGCCGGCCAGCGGCGTCAGGTCGATGTCTACCCGGCGGTAGGTCCTGTCGTAGACCTCCTGCCATAGTCCGAGAGTCTGGACCGTGCTGCTGCCCGCCGGCTGGTAATCGATGCGGAAGACGACATCGCAGGCGGTCGCGCCGTACTGGCAGCCGATGACGGCGAACAGGTGGTCGTTGGCCTGGACGGTGTAGGCCGGGTATTTCCCGCTGATGTAGCCGTTGTTCACATTCTGGGGGAAGGTCAGTAGCGCCGGTTCATTGTCCGGCACGCCGTTTTCGAGCAGCGGAGGGTCGGAGCGGTAGACAAAGCCGCGCCCGTCCCCGTCTGTGCCGGGACAGGGCAGGGTCCCGGCGCCGGAGGTCCAGGCGGCCTGGCACATGCTGGCGATAAAATCGTACGATAAAGGCAGGTGAGCGAAGACATCGATATCCACCCAGAAGGCGCTGCTGGCGGTGGAGCCGACACCGAAGGTCTGCCCGGCGGCGTTCCGCAATAGCCAGTAACCCCGGTAATTGTTGGGGATGGCCGGGGCGGTCATATTCAGCGAGAGGTCTATCGTCTGGCCGGGGGCCACGCTGACCGGCAGGTTGGTCGGGCTGGCGCCGTTCATCCGCTCGCCGGAGGAGAACAATAGCGAATAGGAGGTCGTCCAGGTGCACGTGCCGATGTTCTTCAGCCGCCAGGTCTTGACGAAGGCTGCCGATGGGGCGAAGTCGGCGCCGTCGGGCACGGTGACGTTGGCGATCATCGCCGCCCAGTCGCAGCGGGAGGGTGGGGTCGATGTGGGGCTGGCGGGGGGACGGCGGGTGGCCGTACTACTGGGCAGCGGTGGGACGGTCCAGATGGTGGGGGTGAGGGTGGGCAGGGCGAGGGTCTGTGTGGGGCGGGTGGCAGAAGGGAGCGGGGTGAGGGCCTGCCCGGCGTGGGCGGTGGCGGTCAATACCGACCCGGTGATGAAGGCTTCCATGGTCTGGCTGGCGGAGACCAGG
>VGNO01000146.1 GCA_016865985.1 Chloroflexota bacterium
TCAAAGCCCGGGCGCTGTTCTCAAACCGCAATCGCGGCCGCGTTGCCCACCAGAAAGCCAGCAGAGCCAGGAATAACCACATGGCCGCGAGAAGCAGGGTCAGGTCCGGATCGGGCTCCGTCTTCTCTTCCTGAAGCAATAAATGAATATGGCCGTAGGAAAAGAAAAGCAGCATCCAGAGCATGGTCAAAAAAGAGGCGCGGTGAATATCTCCCAAAGCCAGACGGAGCACAAGGACAATAAAAATTGACGCCACGATGGTGAGCGCCAGGGGGCGTACGCCCGCGATCCACTTAACCTGCCCCAGATTGTTCACCAGCAGGGCCAGAACAGGGAACGCGCCGAACAGGAACGGATACCACGGGAACTGGGTGAACCTGGATAATTTATCTTTCATGTTGGGGGTAGTTGTCTACAGAACTTGCTATATTATTTCAGTTTTCCGCTTCCGCGTGATGAGGAAATCCGTAATGGCAAAATCCAGTTCCTCGTCAATATCCCAGGCCTCGTCTGCATCCATCTCGAACATAAGCGGATGGTCGCCCAGACGGTGGCCGCGCTGGAGCAAGTTCTGGCGCGTAAAAATATAGAGGCAGGAATTTTCTTCATACACCGGCGGCAGGTCCTGGGTCTGGAGCAATTCGGCCGGGTTGTGGTTGATGGCCCGCCCGTCCCGGTCATAGAGACGGGTCTGGAGGCGGGTAACCGAGAAGAGCGAGTCGTGGTTGGGATAATCTGCGCGAAAAGTCTGGATAGCCCTCGAAATCGTCTCCGGCTTGAGCAGCGGATTCGTGCTATGGGTCTGTAGGTAGAAATCAGCCTCAATCTGGGATGTGTCGTGGAGCAGGATCTCGTTCATCGGTATGGTATCGGCCTGAAGCCGCTCGGGGCGAGGAATTACTTTGACGGATGAAAATTGCTGCTGCAAATCCGCCATAATTGGTCCGGAATCCGTATCCACCAGGATCGTGTTGATTTCCGGAACAGCCAACAGGGACTGGATAATGTAATGGAATAACGGTTTCCCTGCCAGCATGCGATAATTCTTGCCAGGCACGCGCTGGGAATGGTGGCGCATGGGTACAAGGGCAACGATTTTCATAGTGAACGGGATCTCATGAGGTACAACATCCGGGATGAATGGGGAATTTGGGCCTGCTCGACGATATCAAAGCATAAGCCAAATGCTTCTTCGAAACCCTGCTGATCATAGTTGGAGAAAATATCCTTGCGACTCTGTATCATGATTTGAACCTGTGAATCCACTTTCGGGATGAACTCAACAATCAGCCAGTGACCGGTCTTGCTCAAGAATTCTGCCGCCTGGACCAGAGGTACATTGTTGCCTATAACGATGTGATGAAGCAAGGCCAAAGCCAGGATCAGGTCAGCCGGGCCGCGCTGGCCAAGCGAATCCCGTTCCCGGTTATCCCAACCAATCGCCGGGCTGGGGTTTGTCAAATCCAGTATGAGCGGAAGAATGCCAGTTTCCTTATTCTCCTTTACCTGTTGATAGTTGATTTCCACCGCACCCAAATCAATATCGAATGAAACTACAACGGCATCTTCCCGTTCGGCGACCCGGCTGAACATTCCTGTATTTCCACCCAGATCCCATGTGACCTTGGGGTTAACCCTTGCAGACCACTCTTTCACGAGTTGTTTTTTGTGAACGAATGCCGCTTCGGTATAGTTGGTCTGACCATAGTATTCCGCCCAAACCGTACCGGATGAGTTCCAGACCAACCTGTGAATAGATTCGCCAAGGCTGTCAATCAGACCAATCAATGCCTGTCGGCTCATACGGCCTTGGAGCCTTTTTTGATCTATCATTTTCCCGGCATACTGTTTCTGTATTCTGGCCTGCAGGTGGATGTGCATCCATAAGCGGGGATTCAGCCTGGTCTTCCAAGGCAGCAGGCGAGCAGCCAGGTCCAGAGGAATGCCATCGAGATGGTTACGGAGAAGTTCATTCAAACGGACATCCGTATAGGCCATTAGAGCCAGGGGCGCGAGGAAGTGCTGGCAAAATTGGCGATAGGCAACCCACGGCGCGCCTTCCTGATATGTCTCGAATGAAAGTGTATCGATCAACATCGGTTTGCCAGCAAGAAATTGGATGTTATATGCACTCGCGTCCTTGAGTGACATTCCCGCTTTGAGGGCGCGCTTTTGGATGGAAAGAGTAGCCAAAGCGGCGTCCTTCAACATGGAAAAAGGCCATTCATAGGGATAAGAGATGAATGGCACCATCTGCGGCTGGATGACCTTGTAAGCCAGGTCTGCCTCGAGGGGCAGCTGGTCACTTTCGGTATGAGATACGAGCAATCCCGCCTTGACCAATTTCTCGTACAAACCGCTCTCCATCAAGCGGTTATATTCGGCAGCATAGACCTGGTTAATCTGCCGGTACAGGACACCGTTGTGCTTGAACACAAATCCGCTGGGATCCCGAAACGAAGCGCCAAGCCGTAGTCTATTCATCTTCTTCTGCCTGGTTTTCTTCCTTTTTCCTGCTCAGGAACCGCTTGATCTTCTTCCAGGATGACCCAATGTACACACTGAAACCCAGCAAACCGGCGACGATCAACTGCAGCAGGATGCTGCTGGAACTCGGATCGAGATATGCCGGGTATCTGCTCATGCTGGAAAAAAGAATCCGTTGCAGTTCGTTCACATCATGTTCTCCTAAAATACTTCTCTAAAAGATTGATTTTCACTGGGTATGCCAGCCGGCAACTCAAATTAATAGGACTGATGGCAGTAATTTTCATCGATTATCATTATACCGAATCGGCTCCACTTTCCGCCGGTCCGCCTCAACCTTTTCCCAACCCACATGATAGTAAAAAGTCTGACGTAGTTCTGGTGTCAGCAGACTGGAGTGACGGTAGCCCAGGTAAGTGCCGTCAAACTGCATCCAGCGGAACCAGAAAATACTGGCAAAACTGCGCCAGAACCTGCGCAAGCGGATGGCATGCAACAGGTCGAAACCGATGCTGGAGACTACATTGCGTATGAAATCATAGAAATTGAAATGCGACTCAGGGTGGATCTGCTTGAAGGCCATCGCCTCGCGCCGGTAGCGGTTATGGACGCCGCGCGGAGTCTCGTTATGTACATGGGTCACCTCGGCCTCGGCCGCGTAGGCAATGGCGTGGCCTTCCCCAAGCGCCCATTTGGCCCAGGCCAGATCTTCCAAACCAGTCAGAGTCTCATCGTAGGGATGATCCCGCCACAGTGAACGCCGGATACAGGCATTGGCGTTATTGCAAAAGGGATGGGGCTGATGGAAATTCGAGGCGGCGGGATACCAACGGGCAAAGATCTGTTGTTCTGAGAATTTGGCCGTCTGCGGGCCGCGTTGTTTGCCATACGAGACGGCCACATCTGGATCGGTGAACGGTTCCAGCAGGCGCTCCAGCCAATCGGGATAGACCGGGTAGACATGCGCCGAGGCGATCACCACGAACTCGTTCGAGGCGGCAGCGATTCCCAAGTTCAAAGAACGTCCGAAGGTGAATTCCTGTGGTAGGATGCGGACGACCTGCGCCCCATAGCGCCCGGCGATCTCCACCGTCGCGTCGGTCGAACCCGAATCGACCAGGATGACCTCCACCTGGCGCACCGTCTGGCGGGAGATGCCTTCCAGGAGGCGGCCCAGGTGTTCCGCCTCGTTATAGGCGCGGATGACGATGGAGCAACGCACGTCCAAATGATCAGGCTGCCTTCTTCAAGTGGATCAGCAACGAACCCAGACGCTGGTAACGGAAATCCTTCCAGCCGTCTTTTTCCATACGCTTCAAACCATAATGATAACTTTCGGCCAGTACTTCGGGATTAAGCGCCAGGTTCAACACAGACAGGTCACTACCGAAGCGGTAACGCAGACCCAGGTTGCGGAATGCCAGGCGGGCGAAGGCTTTTGGCGTACCCTGGCTCTTGGCCGCCGCCAGAGGGGATGGGAGCAGGGGGTAGATCAAGTCGAACGCCATGGCTACCAGGGTCTTCCCCAAGCCGCCATTCGAAGGGAAATGAATATCCACCGCGTGCAACAATTCCCCGCCCGGCTTGAGCAGACGGTCCATATGCCGCCAGACAGCCGGCAGGGATGCGCCGGGGATGTGTTCGAGCACCGACAGGCTGTAGATCACATCGAATGTGCCTTCCGGCAGCGATGAATTCGCCGGGTCTCCGAGGCGCTCGAGCACATATTTTACATCAGGCTGGCTCTCGATGAACTCGCGCGGCGAACCGGAACGTTCCCAGAACTGTTCCTGGCTCGTCATCCCGAAGTCGTCAGCCGCCCACATCTCACAACCGAAGTTCTGGTGGAAATACACCGGCAGCGTCGAATATGCCGCGCCGACATCCAGCACCCTTTCACCGCGCTTCCATTCCCTGGCGGTCAGCAGCCAGGGATAATCGAAACCTTTCAGGCTGAAGCGGACATTGTATAGTTCCTGCTGGTGATAACGATAGAGGCGCGGCAGGTCGGCCAGGGAGAGTTCGATGACCTGATACATATCTTTCCAATCTTTCGCGATTCAGGAATGTGGCGCGTCAACGGACGGCGGAGGGCCGGTTGACGACCAGTTGCCAGGGGTCGGACAGCAGGGACTCGTCGGCAGCCCGGACGAAATCCACCAGGCGGCAGGAGGCGATCACGCCATAATTCAGGGGGACGGACCGCCACTGCCCTGCGGCTTGCAAGGCGGCCTGGAGCGGGTACAACTCTGTGTGCGGATCCAGATCGAGGTCCCGCACGTACATGCGGCAGGTGCGCTCCACCAAACCATCGCCGGTCGTCACCGAACCGGTGAAATCCTTCCAGAAGCGATAGGGGACTCCCAGACGCTGCTCGCTGTAGTGGAAGATGGATGCAGCCTGGATATCGGCCCCGAGCAGGAGTAGTTTGAAATCCAGTTCGACCATCCGGGCAAAAGCCGATCCCGGCTCGAAGGCGGACGGGGTGTCCCGGTCCACCAGGTCGTCACGGTGGCGGCCGATCGCTGCCAGGGACTGCATCGGGTGGGCTGTGCGACGCGCGACAGGGTGCTGGCGGATATATTCCGAGAATGTACCCATGCCTTTGGACGGCGTCTGGACGGGATCATAGGGCTGGCCCTCGCCAAAAGCAAAGTTGAAAGTGGGGACAGCCAGCGTTCCTGCCATTGGCGGAGCAAGACAGCCGATCACCTCATCCAAGGCCTGGAGGTAGGTTGCCAGCCCATCCACCGGGCTGCCCAAGAAATGGAGCGCCGAGTGGATGAGCAGGCCGTCCCCGGCCCGGATGCCCAGGCTACGGAGCGCATCCACCAGTTGGGACTGCGTCACCTGTTTGATGGCCGTCTCCTCTACTCCTGCGGCTTTTCTTCCGGAGCATCCACGTACTCATCCCACAAAAGACGGCCGACGCGGAACTCGGCCTTGAATCCCATCCGGGAAAGCATGTTCCAACTGGCTTCATTGCTCAACAAAACCTGAATCTCGACCGAGTGGACGTCCTGTTCACGCAACCATTCCAGTGCAACCCGACACAACCGGTCGCCAATCTTCAGACGGCGCGCCTCCTGCTCGATCCACTCATCGCTGAGTTCACCCACCAGAACGCCGCCCATGTAAGGCGGGAGACGCTTGATACGGCACAGGATAAACCCGACCACCCTTCCTTCTGTCTCTGCCACCCAGGCATTGCTGAACCTCCCCAAGGTGCGGCGGAATGTGTCCAGCCAGGCCTGGCCTACATTTTCCGGGTGCGGCAGGCGATAACCATTCCGGTAAAAGTGTTCGTTCAGCAGGGTGTACATCCGCATCATGACCGGAAAATCGTTTTCCGTCGCCAGACGATAGGTGATGTGAGGTGGGTTCATGCGATTGCCCTCCGGACCTGCTCCGGCCAGGCGGCCGGATCGAGGCCAAACTGCGACAGGAAGGCGTAAGCCATCCGTTCCAGGCCGAAGGCAACACAGCCGGTATGCGCCGGGGAACCATCGGGCAGGGTCATGTTGAGTTTGCGGCCAAAGAAATCCTGGTGGTAGTTATATGACCCAACCGCCAGGGTGGAATCCTTGAACGGCAGCCGGGCGCGGATCTCGTATTTCAACTGGAACGCGCTCTGGAAGGCGGCCTGCTTCTTGAACTCGCCGATGAAGAAGGGATCGTTGGCGCTCTCGACCCGATACGCAAGGCCGATCCCGGCAAATTTCTCGCTCATCCGCTGGCGGGCAGTCTCGCGGTTGGCGAGCACGAAATCCTTCGGACCGACGAAGATGATTTCACGCATGGTGAAGTTCCACATTCGTTCCAAGGAGGTCAGGTTGGTGGATTCGTAACGGAAACAGTTTCCGACTGCGGTAGCAACCACTTGCCCGCTCGGTAAGGGACGGTCGGCAAGGGAGAAATACAGGTGGTAACACACTGCCGGGGAAAGGAGCGTTTCGACTCCGGAGAAAGACTCCATCGAAGTAGTGAGGCCATGCTCATCACACGCCGCATGGGAGGCGAAGTGGTCAATCACATCCAGGTCGGAACGGAGATGAGTCGCGAAAGTGAGAGAGTGAGGAAAGGCGCTGAAATAATCCACTCGTTCCAGGTAACGCGCCGGTATCAAGGTGGGGAAGCGGTACGGCTCCGCCTGGAAGGAGGACGCCAGATCCACGAATTGGTGTTCAAAAAAGGCGACCAGCCTGGTCAAGAGCGGGCCCAGAACGTAAATGCCAGTGGCCTCCCGGCTCAGTTCGCCGCGCGCCAGAAGGGTATTGGTCGGGTCTTCGGCAACAGCAGATAGCACAGGGCGGTCGAGGAAATCTTCGAGCACCTGCACCTTCAACTTGAACGCGCCCTTGACCATCGCCACGACAACGCGCTGGACCTTCTGCTCAATGAGCGCTTGCTCGGACTCCCCCAAAGCCCGCTTCAGTTGCAGCGTGATCAAGTTTCCGGCCAGGGCAACCTGGGCACCCGCCACCGCCTCGTCCACATAAGCCATCTTGGCGCGCATTTCGCCAATCAAAAAATCCGGGATGGCTTGAACGGGTTTGATCTCCAATACAGTTGCGCTCATTTTCGGTGACTTTCCAGGAAATCGCAGATGATCGGGACATTGGTCAGCCCTCCGATAACCTCGGCGCTGACTTCAACGCCGAACTTCTCTTCCAATATCATCATCAGGTTCATA
>VGNO01000147.1 GCA_016865985.1 Chloroflexota bacterium
TCACCGAGCGCCATCGAACCGGCCCCGGCCAGCAGGCCAGCCATCCCGGCAATGAAGACATCCTGGCTCGGCAGGTTGGCGCCTGCCACACCCATCACCAGGCTGAGGATGGATACCAGCCCGTCGTTGGCCCCCAGGACCGCCGCCCGCAGGGCGTTACCGCCGCTGGCGCGGTGCCGGCCTTCTACTTGAGCCACGAGTCCGCCCGGAGCGCCGCCCTTCCCGCTCACCAGCGCCAGCAGGCGGGCGTGGGATTTCTCGTCTGCGGCCAGGGCGCCGGCTTCGGATTCGGGCTGGTTGTCGTAAGCGCGACTGTCGGCGCGTTCATTGCTCGATATGGTGGGCATGACGAAGTGCGGCCCGAAACGCTTCGCCAATGAGCGCATCACCCGCGCCCGCCAGGAAGGACGGGCGGCTTTCAGCGTCACCCCGGCATCTATTAGTTTCTTCTCCCAGACATTGGCGTGTTTCTGTTCGCTGTGAGCCATCCGGCGGAAGACCTCCGCCAGTTGGGGCTGTTTTTCATTCTCCGCCAGGGCGGTATAGATCGCCACGCCGTCCAATTCTTTCTGGCGGTTGGCAGCATAGCGCTTGATGTCGCTTTTGGATACCATATCCATCCTTCCGTGGGATGCAATCCTGCGGGGCTATTCTAATCCATTATTCTCCGGCAGCCCGGCGATATTCGCCTGTCCCGCCCAGGAACGTCCCGCAGGCGCGGTCACCAACCTGCGGGAGGGGATTGGATTTCGAGCAGGCGCTACGGCAGGACGTACATCCATACCTGGGCAAAATCATCCGGGCCAAGGGAGGCCGGGTCGGCGGCGCTGGAGGTGTAGGCAGTCAGCATATCCTCCTGGGTGGGGGTTGCGCCTTCCGGCCACAGGATGTCCATGATGCGGGTATGGTTGCTGTCCGCCGGGGCGCCGCCCAGCCGCCACTGCTCGCGCTCCGGCAGTACTTCGCGCACGCCATTGATTCCGTAACCATCGTTGGACAGGACGGCCACAGCATAGCGCCAGGCGGCAGGGTCGCCGGGGATGGCCGTTAACGGGATCTTGGCAACGATGACGCGCTACCCGGGATCGGTGAAGATCGTCAGGGGGACATCGGAAGCGGCCTTATCGGGGCTGGCCGCAGTGAAGAAGCCATAGTTCCAGCCGGCGACCGTCATGGCAAAGTCCCAGCCGGACTCGGCGGTCAGCGAGGCGTTGCGGGCGCTGCGCAGCAACCGGTTCCCTGCCGCTGGCCCATCCACATCGATGTAAATATCGACAGCCTGGATGGATAGGCTGTTAGGCGCATTCCAGGGATTGTCGACCGGCCCGCGCATCTCCATCCGGAAGACCAGGTTGTTCTCGTCGTAGCCGACCTTGAAATTGAGCAGGTCGAAGACGCCCGGGACAAATACGCCGTCGGTCGGATAGACATACGGACCTGGCCCATGATCGTCATCAGCAGGATCGGAAACATCGATGACATAGGTGGTGCGTCCCAGGTCGGGCAGCAGCATCCGTCCCGGACCGGCGGCCGGGTACAGGCCATCGGCCGAGTCGAGGCGGATGAGCAGGCTGTCGCCGGCATCCAGGGTCGGGTAGAGTTCCGCCAGCGGGATGGACATCTCGGCGCTTTCACGCCCGGCGGCAAATACAAAAGCCGATTCGCCGGCAGCCTCCCAGGCCTGCTTTCCATCATCCCAGGTTTCGAAGGAAGCGCCGTCGCTGGTGACCTGCACCCGGTGCGTGGCGAACATGCCCAGCACCTGGCCGGCATCCGTGAACGGAGACCCGTCGCTGATGGCGGGCGCTTTCAGGTAAATGCTGTACCCGGGCGGTGTGGCGGGGGGGTTGTCGAAGCGCAGGAAGAGCAGGTTTTTATTGAAGCCGAATTGCATCAGGTCGGCGGGATCGTCCAGGGCGAACCCCCCGGCATTATCCCACTCGTCCGTGGCTGAGAAGGCGCCGTCCACCACGCCTTCCATCAAGCCAGCCAGGTCGACATCCGGCTCGACTGCCGCCGGTTGGATGATGGGCACGCCCAGGAACTCGGGCCGTTCCAGCCCGAGGGCGTCGTATACCTGGCCGAGGGTCTCGCGGAATCCTTCGTCGAAGGCGGCATCGTTGCCGGAGTCTTTGTCCGCGCCGTACCACCAGAACCAGTCCGAGCCTTCGGCAGCCAGCATGGCCAGGGTGGCGGCTTCCATCGCTTCGGCGCTGACCTGTCCCTGCATGGAGCCGTTCAGGTATTCTCCGTAGAAATTGCGGGTCACGGACAGGTATTCCCAGGCGCGGTTTTCCTCGGTTTCGCCGATCCAGGTCTCGAAGGTGGCGTTATCCCAGGAACCGGCCCACAGGTCCGGGATGGATTCGGGTTGCTGCCCGTAGAGGGCAAGGAACTCGCTCGGCGTGACGGTCTGGATGGTAGGGTCGTTGCTCAGTTCTGTGTAGATGCCGTTCAGGAATTCCTTGCCATCGTTTTCGTACCATTCCCAGGCATTCTCGCCGTCCAGGATGACGGTCGCCACGTATGGACCGCCTTCCAGGTCCTTGACCGAATCGCGGATGGCGCGCAGGCGGCCAATGAAATCGGCCACGGCCTGTCCGGCGGGGATCTGGCTGTAATCGAACGATACCTTGTTGGAGAGGGTCGTATCGCGGAAGAAGATGGTGACGGTCTCGTCGTTCCGGCCGGCGGAATAGGGGCGGTAGAGAGAGTTGGCATTCATCGGCACACCCTCCGCCAGGCGGGTGAAGTTCAGGCCGAGCGAATTGGCCAGGATGCCTTCGTCGGTCACCATCCATTCGACACCAGCGCGGGCGGTCATGCCGACCATCATCTGCGCCACGGATCCTTCCGCCGGCCACATGCCGCGCGCCTCCTGGCCGAAGTGATCCTCGTAGAGCGCCATGCCGCGCTCCAGGTGGACGATGGCGTCGTCGCCGTGGGTGAAGCGGGTCGGCAGGCTGATATCGGGCACAGCCTGCTGCGCCAGGTTCGAATCCACCAGCAGGGGCAGGATCGGGTGGGCGTAAGGCGTGAAGGTGATTTCGATCTGCCCGTCCTCCTGCATCTGGCGGTGGACCGGGATGACCTGTTCTAGCAGGTCGAGGTGGACATCCAGGACGGTCACTTTATCCGCCTCGCTGAAACCGCTGCCTTTGGCTACCAGGCCTGCCAGGGGCGCTTCGGCCAGGTAATCGGGGTCGGTCCAGGCAAGGTTGAAGAGCACTTGCAGGTCGAGGAAATCCTGTGAGTCCCAGTTGGCGACTGCCGCGGCAATCTGTTCCTCGGATGCTCCGACCCGTTGTAACTGGAGTTCCTGGTAGCGGGGGAAGCGGGCGATGATAGCGCCATTGGTATCGAAGAAACGCTGCAGGATATAGGTCTTCTGGGTATCGGTCAACTGGTCGGCCGGGACCATGGTCAATTCCCAGACGATGTCGCGCTTCCCGGCCACCAGGTCGTCGATCTGGCGGATGAGGGATGGCGTCAGGTTGAAGGTGGCGTGGATGCCCGGATAGTACTGGAGCATGGCGACCATGTCCACGTAGTCCTTGGCGGCGTGCAGCCGCACCCAGGGAGCGGTGACCAGGCCAGTCTCCGGGTCAGTGGCGTAGAAGGGCTGGTGCTGGTGCCAGATGATGTTCAGGTAGAGTTCCACATCCGGGTTGGCGGTGGGTTTGGGGGAGCAGGCGGCCAGTAACAGCGCCAGGGCGAGCAGGATGGTGAAAATACGGTTTTTCATGGGTCACTCCTTCGGTTGAGTCTTATTTTCCCAGTTGCAGGATCAGGGTGGTATATGGTTGGATCTTCGCCAGCGGGGTGTAGGCGCTGAAACCGCCATCCTCCGCAACCACGAGGCGGGCGCTGCTCTGCGGCCCCATCAGGGAGGCAGACAGGTATGTTCCGGCTGCCAACGGCGAGCCATCGAGCGCCAGGCTGTAATCGCTGACCGGTTCGTCCCCCAGGTTGATCGCCACCAGGATGGCCTCCCCGGCGCCGACCCGCAGGATGGCGTAGAGGGCGACGTCCGTGCTGCGGACGACGGACAGTTCGCCGACCCGCAGGGCGGCATGCTGGTTGCGCAGGGCGATCAGGTTGCGGTAATGCGAGAGCAGGGAGTTGGGGTCGCGGGTCTCATTGGCGACATTATAAGCCTGGTAGTCCTCGCCAGGAGCGCGCCAGGGGACCCCGCTGGTGAAACCGGCATACAACTGGCCCGACCATTGCATCGGGCGGCGGATATCCTCGTCCGGCTTCCCGCCCTGCATCCCGATCTCCTCGCCGTAGTAGATGAACGGCACACCGGGGGCGGTCAGGAGCAGGGAGGCGGCGACGCGGGCTTTTTCGGGATCGGCTGCCAGGGTCGTCATGACCCGTTCCTGGTCGTGGTTGGTCAGGAATGGGGCGAACGACATGCCGGGGATCAGGGCGCTGGTCAATTTCACCTGCCCGGCGGCGGAATAAGCATTCCCCTCCAGGGCTGAGTCCATGAACGCCTGCGCCAGGTCGAATTCGAATGCCAGGTCGAGTTCGTCGCCCTGGACATATTCGGCGATCGCGCCGAGGTCGGTCCATACTTCGCCGACCAGCATGGCATCGGGGGAGATAGTCTTATAGAATGGACGCAGCCCTTCCCACCAGGCGTGGGTGGCGGCGGTATCCGCCTGGACTGTCCCTTCCTCGACCAGGTGACGGGCGGCGTCGAGCCGGAAGCCGTCCACACCGACCTCCTCGAGCCAGAAGCGCACTACATCCTGCATCTCGGCGGTCACATCCGGGTTCGTGTAGTTCAGGTCGGGCATGCCATCCCAGAATATGGCGTAATAATAACCGCCCGGCGAGAAATGCCAGACATCCTGGCCCCACGGCCCGGCATAGGCCGGGTCGCTCCCGGACCAGATGTACCAGTCGCGTTTCCCCGAATCCGGATCGCTGCGGGCTTCCACGAACCAGGGGTGCTTGCTGGAGGTGTGGTTCAAGACCATATCGATCACCACCCGGATGCCGCGCTGGTGCGCCTGCTGGATCAAATCCTGCAGATCCTCCAGCGTCCCGTATTCCGGGTTGACGGCATAATAATCGGTCACATCGTAGCCGTGGTAGGAAGGGGATGGATGGATGGGCATCAGCCAGATGCCGCTGACCCCCAAGTCGGTGTTGGTGGCGGGGTTGCCGTCGTTCAGGTAGTCCAGTTTTTCGATGATCCCATCGAGGTCGCCGATGCCATCGCCGTCGCTGTCGTAGAAGGAGCGGACGAAGATCTCGTAGAATACTGTATCGTTCCACCAGGGGTACCCGTCCGTGCCCTGGGGCAGTCCCTGCACCGGGGAGACCGGGTCGCCGGTCGGGCCTTGCGCGCTGCTGCAGGAGGCCGCAAGGAGCGCCAGGGCTATTACATAAAGGATATTTCTGTTCTTCATTTCATCTCCCTGGTTGATAGATATCGATCCCCTGCGTGCGGGTGCCGATCCAGACCTGGCCATTTTCACTTTGGACGATGACCAGTGGTTCGGAACCCGAGACGCCGGAGTTGGTGGATAGGAAAGTGGACCACGAATCTCCCTCCATTACAGCCAGCAGGCCGCCGGCGTTGGCAGGGGAGGCAGCCCCAACCCAGATACCCGCTCCCACCTGCGCCAGGCAGTTGACCATGCTGTAGGGCAGGCCGGAGTTGCCGGTGCGGAAATAGGCCCAGGTCTCCCCGTCGAGCCGCGCCAGGCCACTACCGCTGGTGGCCGCCCAGACAGCGCCGGAAGGATCTACCAGGATGTCGTGGACGGCTGACTCGGTCGGGTGGAATTCCCAATCGCCGTCCTGGAGGCTGAGTCTCCCGGCCCCGCCGGAAGCGCCGGCCCACAGCGAAGAGGAGTCCAGCGTCAGGGCGAAGACGGTCTGCCCGGCCAACTGTGGGATTGGGGTCCAGGCCGCCCCGTCCCAGGCCGAGGCGCCGCTCATCGTCCCGGCATAGACGGAACCGTCAGCGGAAACCGCCAGCGAGAGCACCCGTCCATCGCCCAGGCCAAGTTCATCGGCGCCATACGCCAGCCAGGTCTCGCCGTCGTAGAATGCTGCGCCGGAGGCCGTGCCGAACCAGTAGCCGCCTTCCGGGACATAGCCCAGCGAAAGCACCTGGCTGTCTGGCAATCCGGAGTTGGTGTGATCGTAGACGGTCCACTGGCCGGTCTCGTCGGTCGCCTGGGGCGCGGACCAGAGGGCGGCCCCGCTGCTGGCGGCAATTAGCATCCGCCCATCGGGAAGCGCCTGCAGGTCATATACCGTCGCCCCGGGCAGGAAGGAATTGGCGGGGGTCAGGTGCGACCAGCCGATCCGCCCGACCGCCCGCTGGATGGACGCGGTCAGGTACAGGCCGCCAACGAAGAGCAGGAGGGCGCCCACCACCCACCAGAACCATTTTTGCGGTTTGGGCAGCATCTCGGACAGGTATTCCCAGTAGTTCTCGGTCTCGCGCGCCCAATGGTGGAAGCGGCGCAGGGTAGCGGAGGCCATTATACAGAGCGGGGGGGTGACGGTCAGGGCATACTGCGGCCACTTGGTCGGCCAGGCGAGCAGGAAAAGCGCCCCGGCTGCCAGCCAGACCACCAGCCAGCGGCGCGCCTTCCATTCGCGGCGGATGCCCGGCAACGCCAGGAGGCTGATCAAGCCGTCGAAGCCAAAATAGAAGAAAACCTGAGGGTGCCATTGCGCCGGGGATGATGTGAAGATCCAGGTGAATGGTTGGTACCAGGGATACCCCGATTGCTGGACGTGTTCCCCCTGGGAATATTGCATGTGGAAGGTCAGCGACTGGTACAGGCGTTCGAACGGGTCACGCCACAGGCTGACATCGAGGACGAAGAATACCACCATAGCCACGCTGGTGTACACCAGCAGCCAATACCAGCGGGTCTTTTTCTCGAATAACAACAGGTACGCCAGGACGACCACTGTCACCGGGATGTACGAGTATTTTCCGGCTGCCGCCGCGCCAAGGGCGATGGCGGAAAGCCAAAACCAGCGGTTGGTCTTCCGCTGTCCAACCTTCAGCAA
>VGNO01000148.1 GCA_016865985.1 Chloroflexota bacterium
CCGTTGCAACCCTTTCCAGACAGGACTTGGCTGACAGGATTTGCGCCGCTTTCAAGTGCCAGCACCTTGATCATCTCGTTATTCCCGAAAATGTCTCTTGATTATGCACTAGCGCCGCAGTAGTATCCATCACCGGTAATATTCCCGACCTGGTTCCAGCGGCCGCGGAACTGGTTGCGGTTGGGGTCCATTACCAGGTGGACATCCCAGTTGCTGCAATTCGAACTTGTCTCGCGGCCATCTGCCCGCATCCCGTCCGCGCTGACGATTAGAACATCGACATAGTTGCATCCCAATGCCGAATAGGTGCCGGTAATCGTCGTCGGGCTGGTCATCGTCCAGGTGATCGTCCCACTCCATTCACAACTCAGAGCATTGTTGAGGCACTGATTCTGCCAGACAGTCCATTTTCCTGCCCACAGGCTGGCCGGCGGGACAGGTGTGGGCGTGTTCGGGGATGCCACTTCCGGGATGTTGTCTGTATTCCCGGTGAGGGTCAGTGAGTCGCCTTTCACCCAGCACTTCGTCCCATCGGACAACTCCAGTTGCCACCAGGTATCTCCCACGGTGTTCGTCCCGATGATCCTGGCGGATTCACCCTGGTTCAGGGTTGCCAGGAAATCGAAATTCCCGCCCGGTCCGCTGCGGCAGTTGGCGTTCGCTTTAGCGGTCGCCGTCACATCCGGTTCAGGGGTTACCGTCGGCAATACCTGTTGCTGCGGTGGCTGTTGTGGAGGTGGATTCTGGGCCGGCGGGGGAACTTACTGTCCCGCCTCGATGGTCAATGCAACGCTGGTGGCATCCGTATCCACCTGGGGTACTTCACCGCCTCCAAGAGTGGGCAGGCAGGCGGAAAGCAGGATAGTCATGGCGACGAATGCAATAGCGATTCTTTTCATACTCAACCCTTCTCCTTATGATGAATTTGGATTCGACATGTAGATATACCAAGGCACGGGACATGTAGGATTATTCTTCCTGATAACCACCTCCTCGTCTGACGGGGAAATATTGCACCTTACAGATGCGCGAAATCTAATCATCTTTTCCTGTTTGTACTTCAAGAATATTGTACAACAAACATGGATTATTTATCATTAACCTACTGTTTCAGAAAATACTCCTGTCAAAGCCGTTTCCTGACCATGACTCTCTGCATTGGGATAAATCATGTCCCAGCGTGCAACCATTTGGGACATGATTTATTAGCATACACCCGGAAGTAAAACTACCGCTTGCAGGGGTCCGGTTTGGGAGCGTCGTTGATGCTTCCGCACCAGTCACCATCGGTTGACATATCGCTCCCCATCCACCATGCCCCACCGAACTGGTCCAGGTTGCTTTCATTGCGATACCAGCGCATGTTAAACTGTGCGCCATCCCCCCGTCGTAATGTCCCAAGGAAGGTCATGTTATCGGCACCGCTAGTGCCATAAATGGTCCAGGAGAGATTATAGAGAAGAAAAGGTCCGCAGTTCACTGTCGTTCCGGTTTGGGTGCAAGTCATTGTGCCTTCTGCATTGGTATAACCAGATATACCAGATCGCACCCAAATATCCCAAGTACCTGCCCAGGTAAGTACCTTGGGAGTGGGAGTGGCAGGTGAAGCCACATGCGGGATGTTGTCTGTATTCCCGTTTACAGTCAGCGATTCGCCAGTGACCCAGCACTGGGTCCCATCGGATAACTCCAACTGCCACCACGGCTCGAATACAGTGTTCTGCCCAATAACCGGGACGGATTCACCCTGCTTCAAGGATCCCAGAAAATCGAAATTTCCTCCCGGCCCGGAGCGGCAGTTGGCATTCACGTTGGCTGTCGCCATTACATCCGGTTCGGGGGTCTGGGTCGGCTGCTGTGGTGGATTCTGCTGCACCGGCGGGACAACCTGCTGACCTGCCTCGATCGTCAAGGCAACGCTGGTGGCATCCCTATCCACCTGGGGTACTTCACCGCCTCCAAGAGTGGGCAGGCAGGCGGAAAGCAGGAGGGTCAGCGAAACAAGAACAATCGATAGTTTTTTCATCTTCTCTCTCCATGTGAATGTAAGAATATTTGGCGGGATGCGATTTCGTGAAAAGCACATTTTGGTATTGGATCTAAGTACACCTCCTTTGATAAAACCAATGACTGCGGGAAGTCTCCAGGCATACAAACCCTAATCCTTGGCATTTTGAAGGACTGTTCAACATAGATACCTAGAATGGAGATCAGACTTCATTCCTATTCTATCCTCGCCTCCTGATAATCAATAAATACTATCCCTATCAACTACGCGAGGATGCATAAGTATATTCTACATTGAATCCCAAGGCTAAGAAAGCACCATATTCACAAAGAGAGGAACCGCCCGTATGAAAGAGCGGTTCCTTGCACACTGACTAACGAGGATATCTATCCATTCCTGCAGGGGGTCGGCCGGATCTCGCCATTCCGTGCGCCGCACCAGTCACCGTTCCATGATGGGTTGCCCTCCAAATACCACTGACCGCGGAATTGGTCAGTGTTGGTATCTACCATGACAAACGTGAACCGGATCGGGTCCGTACCATTCGCCCGTTGGGCGCGGCCGTCGATTGATAAACCATCATCGCTTACAACTCCTGTAGCGTTATACGTGTTCCCGAATGCCGGGAAGGAGAAGGTTATCGTATTCCCATTCTGCACGATGATAAGAGTTTTAACTTCCACATTGTTCGGATTGTTAGCACTCATCATCTGAGCGGATGTCCAACCACCCGCCCAACTAGGCTTAGGTTTTGGGGTGGGCGTGGCAGGGGAAGTTACAAAAGCCACATTCTTCGTATCGCCAGTGAATGTAAGGCTGTCAGCCTGGATCCAACACTGGGTACCGTTATTCAATTCGAGTTGCCACCAATCCCCGTAGGTATCATTCATCCCGATCACCTTGGCAGAATCACCCAATTTCAAGGTGGCTAGATAATCGAAGATAACATCCGGCCCGGAGCGGCAGTTGGCATTCACTATGGCGGTCGCCATCACATCTGGTTCGAGGGTCTGGGTCGGCTGGGCTGGCTGCTGTGGAGGCGGATTTTGTGCCGGGGGAGCAACCTGTTGGGCGGCCTGGGTCAAAGCCACGCTCGTGGCGACGGTATCCACCGCAGGTTCATCCCCACCGCCAAGGGACGGCAAACAGGCCGTCAGGACGAGGATTAGAACCATACTGCTCATGACATATTTCTTCATTTTCTTCTCTCCTTATTTATGTCTCGGAAAGGGTGAATGGTTGCCGTGGAAGGAATATTTCATTGGATCGATATCAACCTCCTTATTGAACACGTAGGTTTGATTCGACAGCCCACGACCTATCAATTCTGTAAGGTAATTCTACTACATTTGTCGCAATTAGTGGGAGAGTTTATTCTTTTCGGTCATATCCCCCATTCGTGCCAACAACCTCTCCGGCCGACGGGCGAAGACGTCCAGCGGGAGTTCGCCGCTCGTCAGGGCCTGCAGGGTTTCGGTCAGTACCTGGTTGACAGGGGTGGGCACGCCGCGCCTCTTGCCGAAGCGGACCACCGCCCCATTCAACCATCCCACTTCGGATTTGCCGCGGCCAGAATGTAAGTCAATGTGGAAGGACGGCATTTTCCCGCCGCGTCCGCCGCCAACGGCTTTCTGCATGAGCGGGTGGGCGATGAAACCGGGCAGTTTCGTCCCCAGGGCAAGCATCCGCACCGGCACACCGGGCAGGTTCACCACTTTAATGCCGTGAGCGTGCATGACGCGCAGGGCTTCACGCAGCATGTCCATTTCCAGGTGGAACAGACCAGGGTGGGCGAACACTTCAGCGGCGGTCATGTCCAGGATGGCGGCGGTGGCATTGGCGGGCAGGTTGGTCAGCATTTTCGACCATTTCATGTCTGCTGCCCGGCGGATGACCCTGGCGTTCAGCCCGGCAGCGTCCAACGCTTCGGCCACCAACCGCGAAAGCCGATGCCCGTCTGCCACGCCTACGCCGCGCAAACGCTCCAGAACGATGTCGCCCACGCCGCGGCGGCCTATGGCGGAGGCGACCGTCCCGGCGAGCACGCTGCCGGGTCCGAGCACAGACTCAAGGTCGGGTTCGTTGTCCACGCCGTTGGAGAGGCAGACGATGGTCGGGAGTTGACCGGCAAACGGTTTCATCCCCTCCAGGGCGGAGGCGGTGTCGAACGATTTCAGGGCAAAGACGGCGAAGTCGAAGGGGCCGAGGGGGAGGGCATCGGCAATCGTAGAGACGAATTCCACCGACGATGGACGATAGACCGCGGACGATGGGTCATTTTCCGTCCATCGTCCACGGTCCACGGTCAAATCCAAAACAAGGCCATGTTCCTGTAATTCCGAAATGGCCCGAGGATGTTCGATAAAAACGACCCGGTTCCCGGCCTGGGCCAGCGACCCGCCGATGTAGGCGCCGATGGCGCCCGCGCCAAAGACCAGGATGTTGAGTTTATCCACCGGCTATTCTTCTTTCCAATGCGAACGGTCGTCGAAAGCCAACATGCGCCAGTTGTGGCGCGCCGGGTTATACGAGAAAGTTGCAAAGGTCGTGTTCTCAAAGGCAAAGCGCACCCCACCATCACTTGGCTGGATTGGAATACCAAGGATGGCATACAGGATCGATTTCAGAGTGCCTCCGTGTGCCACTACCAGGATTTTTTCTGGAGGAGCATCAATGAGTTTCTGAATAACCCTCCCTGCTCGTAAATAGAGTTCCCAAGGGCTTTCCCCGGTTTTGCCAAAATGGGTATAGGCTGTTAATGTCTCCGCCGGTACGAGAATATCTGCGGCTTCATCATCATTCAATCCTGCCAAAAGACCGTTGTTGATTTCCATCAGGTCATTGTCAAACTCGAGCGGGACGCCCAGCGCGCCGCAGACGATCTCGGCGGTCTCGCGGGCGCGGGCGAGCGGGCTGGAAAAGGCGCGGTCGAAGGTGCGGCCCTCGGCCTGCCAGCGTTCAGCCAGGAGGCGCGCCTGAGCGCGGCCTCTTTCGGTCAAAGGGAAGTCGGCATGTCCCTGGAAACGGTTCTCAAGGTTTCCGACCGACTCGCCATGGCGGAGAAAAGTAATTTGGTTAATGGGATGCTCTATACTCATAGGATAGGAATTGTACCAGAGAGCGTAGAATACTTCCTCTAGGCGGTGTTTGCTTCGACCCTCATCATTTTCGCCGTTGTGCCCTTTGTGGCCTTTGTGTTGAGAGGTCAATTTTCAGTTCAATCATCTATGTGATACTTTTTCATCTCACTCGTATAATTCGGTGGAAGGAGCCTGTGTGCCTGTGGATGAAGCAGATTGGGATGTGATCTATACCGAACAATTGCCCCGCGTTTACAACTTCCTTCGTTACCGGGTTGGGGATGGGCAATTGGCCGAGGACCTGACCGCCGCGACCTTCGAGAAAGCCTGGCGCAAACGGGGAAATTATCGCCGCAACCTCGGCGCTTTCTCGACCTGGCTTTTTACCATTGCCCGCAACGTCGCGACCGACCACTTCCGCAGGAATCACAGGGAACTCCCGCTGGATGACGCGCACGTTGAAGCTGCCCCAGCTCATGTTGAAGAGATTGTCCAGCGCCGATATGATTTTGCTTTCCTTTCGATGCTTCTGGCACAGCTATCCGCACGCGAGCGGGAACTGATTGCCTATAAATATGGTGCAGAATTGGATAACCGTACCATAGCCCGTCTGACCCATCTGAGCGAATCGAATGTTGGCTCCATTCTGAACCGCAGCGTGAACAAGCTCCGTGCGGCATGGAAGACCGAAAAGGAGGTTGAAAATGAACGATGAATTTCTAAACCAGTTCCGGCAACAACCGGGCGAAAGGTTTGTGAGAGAACTTCATGAGCGCATATCTCGATCCCAGTCAACTTCCAAGTTGAGCATATTGCGTTCTATCGCGCTTCGTCCAGTTGTCATTGCCGCCCTCGCATTCCTCTTGACAATCACTGCTTTATTGGCTGTCTCGCCATCTGCACGAGCCTTCGTTGCAGATATCCTTCGCATTATCGGCGGGATTCCTTTCACCGAAACCAGTCAGTACCCGGGTGGAGACGGGCCTGCCGAGATTGTGCCAACAAAGCTGATGACCTTGGAAGAAGCCCAAGCGCTGTTGCCATATCCTATCCTACTGCCCACCTGGCTGCCGGAAGGAAGCGCCCAGTTCGAGCATGTCAGAGTATCCGAATTACCTGGAGAACTCACAATAATCGAAGTTGAATGGGAAATTGTCGAGCCTGGCGCAGAGATCTCGGGAATGCGCAGTTTTGGACTGACCATATTCTCCTCACCTGAAGGCTTTATCGTTGGGCCCGATGCGATCGAGGAAGTTAGCATAAAAGGCCAAACTGCGGCGCTGTTCCGGGGTGGTTGGAATTACAACAAGCGTGAGTGGGATCCGAGCATTGGTGTGGTTACGTTAGTATGGCAAATAGGTGAACAAGAGTATGTTCTACAATGGCCATCCCATCTGACAATGGGTGATATGGTTCACGTTGCTGAGTCGATACCCTAACCTTGCAGTACATGTTTCGTGTGTAAAGAATAATTGAACGCCCTCTCTTCTTGGAAAGGGCGTTCGGTTTTTACCGGCTGCCTGCCCACTTGTTCTTTGGCAAACTTCCTCACAATTGAATCCCATGTCTGTCTGCCAAAATCTGCGCTGAGCGCTCGATCTCGGCCTTTTTCTGCTGCGCGTCCCAGCCGAGGGCGTCGCCCAGCCAATCGGACAGTTGCTCGACCCGCGGACGGGTGAGTTGTCCCAGGTAGCCGAGCAGGGTGCGGCGCAGGAGCAGGTCGTCGAGATGGACGATCTTCTCGCGTTTTGCCATGGCTGCAATCTCGCCCTTCGTGTAATCGGGGGTGGTCTTCAAGGCTGGCGCGTCGGCCCCCGCCCCGATCGGCAGGGACTTGGTGTCGGCTTTGCGCGGCAAGCCGAGGAAGGACAGGGCGCGGTCGGTCACCTGCTCGGAGAACGCCCGGAACGAGGTCCATTTGCCGCCCACCAGCGAGTAGACCGGGAGGCT
>VGNO01000149.1 GCA_016865985.1 Chloroflexota bacterium
GCGAAATAGGATGGTTCCTCCCCATAGGCGGCGCGGTAGGCTTCGATGAACTCGGTCCCGGTCGGACCGGTGTATTCCAGCCCCAGGCGGTAGGCATCCTGGCGGGTGAAGGAAGCCTGAGGTTCCCACTGGCTGGGACCAATTACGCCGCGGGCAGCCAACCCGATATCGCCGAAGGACGGTTCCGCCGGGCCAACCAGG
Source organism: Chloroflexota bacterium (assembly GCA_016865985.1). Classification (GTDB taxonomy): domain Bacteria; phylum Chloroflexota; class Anaerolineae; order Anaerolineales; family Villigracilaceae; genus VGNO01. The sequence continues at coordinate 202 of VGNO01000149.1, forward strand.
AGGGCGATGTACTCGAAGGGCACTCCATGTTCATGGATGGCCCGCGCCAGCGCGGTCGAGTCCACCGAGTGGCCACCGCCGAAAATGGCCGCAGGATGGCGGGCGGCCAGGGTATCCATCAGCGCGCTGAAATCCGTCTGCCCAGCTTCGTACATCTCATCCACAACGATTGCCAGGCCCAGTTCGATCGCCGCCTGGCGGATGGCATCTATCGCCAGGATGGCGAATGTATCGTTTTCATAGACCAGCGCGACCCGCCGGTCCTGGGGCGGTTGCGCGGCGTAGAGGTCGAACGCCCCGGTTAAGTAACGGCTGGCGGGTGTATAGGTCTGGTAGATAACCGTATAGCCGGGTTGGTGTGTGGCTTCAGCGGCCGCGCCGGCTGTGACCATCAAGACTCCGTGTTCCTGCGCCACCGCGGCCGCAGCGGTGGTCAGGGAACTGCCGTATGGGCTGAAGAGGAACTGGACTCTGTCCTGTTCGATCAGGTCGATGTAGAGTTGCGGCACGCGTTCCTTGTCAGATTGGTCGTCATAGAATCTGGCTTCAATGAAGGCCGCCCTGCCATCTGGCAACTGGATGCCGCCGGCTTCGTTCACATGTGAGATCCACAGGTTCAATCCGTTGGCCTGGTCGGTGCCCTCTCTTGCATATTTTCCGGTCATGGAAGTTGTGAACCCAACCAGGAGGATTTCTTCCCCTGTCCCCAGGGAGATGGACGATCCCCCTGGCGCACAGGCGGAGACCAGCAGGATAATGGTCGTTGTAAGTAGAGCGAAACGGAAGGACTTCTTCATCGGCTTTTCCTTACTGAAAGGCGGATTACGCGAATTCGCGGATGACCCGCGCCATGTGCTTGGCGTGCTTGAGATACAGGTCCAACCGGATGTTCTCGTTCGGGGCGTGACCGCGCCCATCGGGATAGCCCAGCCCGGCGGTCGCCACCGGCAGGCCCAGGTCGTGGACGAAGGGATAGTTAGGTCCGGAACCGCCGGACATGGGCATGATCTGCATCGGTACGCCGTAGATTTCGCCGGCGCTCTCGACCACCAGCCGGATGAACGGGTGGTCCGGATCGGTGCGGGCGGGGGATTCGCCTCCCAGGTACGTAATCTGCACATCCTGGAAGCCCTCATTGTCCAGGTGGGTGCGCAGGTTCTTGAGCACATCTTTCGGGTCCTGGTCGGGAACGAGGCGGAAATCCACCTTGGCTGAGGCTTTCGCCGGCTGGACGGTCTTGGATCCGGGGCCTTGATAGCCGGATGTCAGGCCGCAGATGGTGCAGGTGGGAGTGAAGATCTCCTCCACGCGCAAATCCACGCCGCCGGTCAGGCCTTTGATGAACGATTCGACGCCGTATTGCTGTTTGTAGACTTCCGATGTTTCCGGCAAAGCGGCCATCAGTTCCCGGTCGCGGATGGTGGGCGGCCTGACCTTATCATAATGGCCAGGCAGGCGGATGCGTTCATCTGGACCTTTGAGGCTGTTCAGCGCCCAGACCAGCCGCCAGGCGGCGTTGGGGAAGATCGAACCGCCAAGCCCCGAGTGGACATCGGTGGCAGCGGTCTCCACGGAGAGTTCCACGTAGCAAATGCCGCGCAGGCCCAGGTATTGGATGGGCGCTTCGCGGTGGTCAACGCCGCCAAACTCCCAGATGCAGGCATCGGCTGCCAGGCGCGCTTTGTTTTCGAGGATGAACTCATGTAAGTGGACGCTGCTGGTCTCCTCCTCGCCTTCGATGATGAATTTGATGGAGCAGGGCAGTTCGCCATCCTCGCCGGGCGGGTGGTCGGCGAGCAGGGCGTCGATGGCGAAGAGGCGGGAGGTGATGTGCCCCTTGTCGTCGCTTACGCCGCGCCCGAAGAGTTTTCCATCCCGCAGCGATGGTTCGAACGGCGGCGTTTCCCACAACTCCAGCGGTTCCGCCGGCTGGACATCGTAATGACAGTAGAAGAGCAGGGTCTTGTCGCTTTTGCCCTTTCGTTCGGCAAAGACCACCGGCGCACCTTCGGTGGGCATCACTTCGGCGGAGAAACCGCGCCTGTGCAGCAGGCTGGCGGTCAGTTCGGCGCACTCGCGCATCCCCAGGTTCTGCGCACCGACGCTGGGCTGCGCCACGAGCCGGGACAGTTCGGCGATGCTCTCATCCAAGTGGGATTCGAGATACGCATCGATCTTGGTGTACTCTGCCATCATGCCTCCAATTTTCTTGGCGCCTGCCCGAAAATTCCTCCAGGGACAACTCCCACGCCGTCCTGCCGGGAATGGGAGCCCCAGCCACATGATTATCGGACAGACATTCAGCCAATCAGCCAATCGAGTGAGAACGAGCCGCTATAAGCGACGATGAGCATTTTTATGACCTGGCCGGGAAAACACCATAACAGGAACTTCGCCACCGGTATCTTGAGCGCTCCGGCGGCGACGCCGACCAGGTCGAAGAAGGGGTTCGGGATGGCGGCCAGCGCCAGGATCGCCGGACCGCCGTACTTGCGCACCCAGGCGGTGACCTTGTCGTACATCTTCCAATTCTCGATGATGGCGCGTCCGCTGAAACCTGCCAGGTAACCGGAGAGTTCGCCGATCGTCCCGCCGGCTGCGGCAGCCAGAGCCACCCCGACCGGGTGGAAGACGCCGCCCATGGTGAAGACGATGGCCACGCCCGGCACTGGCATCAGGATCGTAGCGTAGGAGATGAGCACGATCAGGAAGATGCCGGGGTAGCCAAAGGCGGCAAAGCGCTGCACCTGGTCGCGGATCAGGTAGATGCCGACAGTGATCGCGATCACCGCCAGCAATGCCAGAATGCGCAGGATGGTGGTGATGGGTTTAGGCTTTTTTTTAATGGGAGGCGGGGATGGTTCCATGATCAATGTCAATCTGCTGGCGCGGCGCTATGATTTGAACGGGACTATTGTTCGCCGATTTCGACTGTAAGGATCTTCACGCCTGGGTATTCGGGTTTCATCGGGTCACGCGGCGGGATGGACATCAGGACATCCATGCCGTCGGTAACCTGGCCGAAGACGCTGTGCTTGCCGTCCAGCCAGGGGGTTGGGATGTGGGTGATAAAGAACTGCGAACCGTTCGTGCCGGGGCCGGCATTCGCCATCGAGAGCATGCCGGGCTTGTCGTGCTTGAGGGAGGGGTGGAATCCATCCGCAAAACGGTAACCCGGGCCTCCGCTGCCCTTACCGGTAGGGTCGCCGCCCTGCGCCATGAAATTGGCGATCACGCGGTGGAAGATGATGCCATCATAGAAACCCTGGCGCGCCAGGAAAACAAAGTTGTTGACCGTGATGGGCGTTTTGTCGGCAAAGAGTTCGAGGGTCATCTCGCCTTTGTCGGTTTTCATGGTTGCGGAAAATTTCTTTTTGGGGTCGATCTTCATTTCGGGAGGGGTGTTCCATTGCATCAAGGTGCGGTCCTTTCGTCTTGGGGTGGGGGATGGAGTCCGACCAGGTTGATCGAAAAGGGGGGGATAGCATCCGCCCCTACAACAATGATTCGATCCTTGCCACTACCATATCCAGTGCGGCGGTATTGAAACCGCCTTCCGGGATGATGACATCTGCATAGCGCTTGGACGGTTCGACGAATTCCAGGTGCATCGGGCGGACGGTGGAAATATATTGTTTGACGACGGATTCTGTCGTCCGACCGCGTTCGCTCAGGTCGCGCTCCAGGCGGCGGATGAAACGCAGGTCCGGGTCGGTATCGACGAAGATCTTGACATCGAAGAGATCGCGCAGGCCGGGTTCGGAAAAAATCAGGATGCCTTCCACCAGGATCACGCGGCGCGGCTGGACGGTGAAGGTACGCTCGGTTCGGCTGTGGGTTGAGAAATCGTAAATCGGTACATCCACCGGTTGCCCGTCCCGCAGGGTTTCTATATGTTGCATAAGCAGGCTGGTTTCGAGCGAGTTGGGGTGGTCGAAGTTGACCTCGGCGCGCTGGGCGGGGGGCAGTCCACTCAGGTCCTTGTAGTATGCATCGTGCTGGAGGAAGGCGATCCGCTCCGGCCCGACCCGTTGCAGGATGGCCTGGGCGACGGTCGTCTTGCCGGACCCCGATCCACCGGCGATGCCGATCACGAGCGGTGAATTCTTGGGCATGGTTCGATTATACACTCTCTGAAATCCCGGACTGCATGAGAATATGACAAATGACACTTGAACCGCCTGGCTGGAATCGCTAAAGTATCCTTATCGAAAAGTCGGAATATATCAAAAACATCCATTATCATGTACGAAACCGACAAAATTGACGCTGAAATTGTAGAAATGCTGATGGAAGATGGCCGGATGGCGGCGGCCGAGATCGCGCGCCGGGTGGGGAATATCACCGAGCGCGTCGTCCGTTATCGCATCGACCGGATGGTCGCGGCGGGAGTGATCCAGATCCGCCCGGTCGTCAACCCGCAGGCGTTCGGCCTGAACACGGTGGCGGATGTACTGCTGGAGGTCGAATCGGACCGAATCCAGGAAGTGGCGCGCAAGGCCAGTGCATACGAAAATGTTTCATATGTCGCCTGCTCCATCGGTGAAACCGACGTCAGCGTGCAGGTGGTGGGGAAGGATACCTCCGAGATCTACCGGTTCGTAACGGAGGTGATCGGCAAGATAGCCGGTGTGCGCAAGACAACCACATCCATTGTCCCGGTGATCATCAAGGATGTCTACCAATGGCGCATCCCCCGCGCAGCCATATCAGGCGGCGAGGGCGAATAACCTGTTCAGCAAATTGGAGATGGAACATGAACATACCCTGGCAAAAAAGTAACCTGCTGCAAAAGAGAGCCTCGAAAGTCATGCCACTGGGAGTCAATTCCAACTTCCGTTATTGGGGGGAGGGTATGACGCCTTACATGCAGAGGGCGAAAGGCGCCCACCTCTGGGACGCAGACGGCAATAAGTACATCGATTACCGCATGGCATTTGGCCCAATCATTCTCGGCCATGCCTGGGATGAAGTCAACGAAAAGGTCAAGCAGGAAATCGACCTGGGTACGCTGGCGGCCATGACCGGGGAACTGGAAATCGAGGTTGCCGAGAAGATGGTCAGGATGTGCCCCGGCCTCGAGATGGTGCGCTTCGCCTGCTCGGGCACCGAAGCGACGATGCACGCCCTGCGCGTGGCGCGTGCCTTTACCGGCCGCGAACGCATCATCAAGTTCGAAGGCATGTACCATGGGTTCCAGGATTACACCCTCTGGTCCACGTATGCTCCGGTGGAGGCGTATGGGAATCCGCGCAGCCCAATCCCGGTTCCATCCAGTTCTGGTATCCCGCGTCCGCTGAACCAGATGATCGTCACCCTTCCGTTCAACAACGCGGAAATTCTGGAGAACACGCTGCGCGCCATCGGCGAGACTGTGGCGGCGATCATAACCGAGCCGTGCATGGGCAACTGTGGGGCCATCGAACCGCAGCGGAATTTCCTGCAATTCATCCGCAAACAGTGCGACAAGTACGACATCGTAATGATCCTGGACGAGGTCAAGACCGGCTTCCGCATCGCCAACGGCGGCGCGCAGGAATACTATCGAATCAAACCGGACCTCGCGACATACGCCAAAGCGCTCGCCAACGGCTACCCGCTGGCTGCGCTGGGCGGGAAGCGTGAGATCATGTCCATCATCGGGCAGGGTGTCTCACAGGGCGGCACCTTTACCAACAACAAGCCGGGCGTGGCCGCGGCCTGGACCACGCTGACCATCCTCCAGCGTGAACCGGTTCTCAAGACCATCGAGAAACGCGGCAGGCGCCTGATGGATGGGATCGGGAAGATCCTCTCCGGGCGCGGTATCCCTTTCTGCATGAACGGGTATCCTTCGATGTTCTCGTACGCGATCGGCGTGGAGAAGGTCACCGACCAACGCTCGTGGAATGAAAGTGACAAGGATTTCTACCTGGCCCTGGTGGAAGCCCTGATCGAGCGCGGCGTGATGCCAGACCACGATGCCCGGGAACCCTGGTTCCTGTGTTACGCACATACGGACGAGGAGATAGATGAAACATTGAACATTTTTACCGATGTGATCAAGAATGCAGACAGGCAACGTTGAGCCTCGCAGTTCCATGAAGATTCCTGCAAGAATGGGATACGGCTTGAAAACGGCCGGGTGGAGTTTGCTCTTCATCGCGCTCCTGGAAGTTTTCATCCGGTCCCTGGTCTACAAAACGCCGCTGATGCAATTGCATCCCGACCTGGGACTGGTCCCCCGCCCAGGTTCGTCGTACGTCTGGGGAACGGAAGGTTTCGGGGTGACGCATTTCCTCGAAGCCGGGGAGATCGTCACCCCCCATACGGAGGGTATCTCGGTGGTCATCCTGGGGGATTCATTCACCGAAGCGCTCCAGGTCGGCGATGCATGGAAGTTCCCATCTGTAGCCGAAAGCATCCTGTGGGATGGTGGGTTGCAGGTGGATCTTCACAACCTGGGCGCCTCTGGCCGGAACATGGCCGATTACACAGCCATGGCTTCCTTTATAGTATGGAAATATTCGCCAGAAATTGTAGTGCTGCAGGTGTCGCGGGAGGATTTCATCGAATCCCTCGATACATCCCGCCCGAACTACTTCACCTCTGGAGCGCCCGGCTTTGAACTGGTCGAACAGGAGATCGATTACAGCCTCACCCTGCAAAACCTGGTTCGCAGGTCGGGGCTGCTCTCATTCGGCGTCCACCAACTTGGACCGGTTGCCGATGACCTGATCGC
>VGNO01000150.1 GCA_016865985.1 Chloroflexota bacterium
TGCCATGCTGGAGCAGGCGCGCCGCAACCTATCCGGTATCCCGGTTGACTTGCGCTGCGGGACCATCCGGCGCACAGACTATGTAACAGACTGCTTCGACCTCATTACCAGCACAGGGAGTTTTTACTTATGGGATGAACCGGTAGAATGCCTCAATGAGATCTTCCGTATCCTGAAGCCGGGCAAGACAGCATTCATATTCGAGAGCTACCAGGATTATGATAGGGCGGACTTCCTATTGGCGCTCCGGCGCAACCTGGAACTCGAGACGCCCCTCCGCCGCTTGCTGACTCCGGGCTTACTAAAACGCCAATTGCGCATGACATATACCAGTGTCGCGGTGAACGAGATCTTGTGCAGAACCCACTTTGCCGGCAGTTTCTTGGTCGAGAAGATCGTCCTGGGCGGCCTGCCAGCCTGGCTGCGGATCGGGTTGAAGAAGCCATGAGCCTTATCTCGGTTGCTCATCTGAAAAAAACGTTCGGCGCTACCGTTGCGGTGGATGGTGTGGATCTATCCATCGAAGCGGGGGAGGTCTACGGCCTGGTCGGTTCGGACGGCGCAGGCAAGACCACGACACTCCGCCTGCTGGTCGGCGCGCTTAAAGCCGATGCCGGTCAGGTATCGATCTGCGGCTTCGATGTCCACAGGCAGGGAGAGCAGGCGCGAGCCTGTATCGGTTACCTCTCCCAACGCTTCTCCCTCTACGAAGACCTCTCGGTGTTGGAGAACATCCGCTTCTTCGCCGAATTGCGCGGCATGGCGCGGGATGACTGGCTGCCGCGCTGCATGGATATCCTCGAGTTCGTTGGGCTGGCCGACTTCCGCGACCGCCGCGCCGGGCAACTCTCGGGCGGTATGAGACAGAAACTAGGCCTGGCTTCGGCGCTTGTAACCCGCCCGAATGTCCTGCTGCTCGATGAACCCACAACCGGCGTGGACCCTGTCACCCGCCAGGATTTCTGGCAATTGGTTGTTCGCATTTCCAGCCATGCCCCTCGCCCCGCTCCCAATATCGGGAGGGGGGAAGATGATAGAGGAGTCGCGGTCATCATCACTACTCCTTACATGGATGAAGCCTCGCGCTGCGGTCGAGTCGGTTTTATGCGCGCCGGGCGGATCATTGCCGAGGGGAAGCCTTCGGAATTACGATCCACCCTCGCCGGGCAGATCCTGGAAGTGCGCGGCGCCTCGCTGCCGGACCTGAGACGGTCGGTGGCGGGTTTGGAGGGGGTGCAGGATATGCGCGCCTTCGGCGATAAACTGCACCTGCGAGTGGATCCTGGAAACGCTGCAACCATCATCCGGTCCCTGGAGGAGACATGCGCCGGTTCGCCGCTCGAAGCGCGTCTCATCCCGCCGACGCTGGAGGATGTGTTCCTGACGTTGTCACAAGGCAATGGAAATACCCAAAAACGTGTGAACTTATGACCGAACCTGTCATCACCACCGAAAACCTGACCCGCCGCTTCGGCGATTTCACCGCTGTGGACCATGTCAATTTCAGCGTCCATCCTGGCGAGATCGTCGGTTACTTGGGGCCGAATGGCTGCGGCAAGACAACCACCATCCGGATGTTGCTGGGCCTGCTGGAGCCGACCGAAGGCCGCGCCACCGTGCTCGGTTTCGATGCCTTCCACCAGTCGGAGCAGGTGCGCGCCCGCGCCGGTTACATGTCACAGAAGTTCGCCCTCTACGACGACCTGACGGCGTTGGAAAACCTGGCATTCTACGGCGGTATCTACGGCTTGCGACAGGACAGCCGGTGGGTGAATGAGACCCTGGCGCTGGTTGGGATGGCAGGTCATGAACGGGAATTGGCGCGTGATCTCTCTGCGGGTTGGCGCCAGCGGCTGGCGCTGGCCATCGCCCTCGTCCACCAACCGAGACTGCTTTTCCTCGACGAGCCCACCTCCGGTGTGGATCCCACCGCCCGGCGCGCTTTCTGGGACCTGATCTATGAACTGGCGCAGGACGGCGTGACGGCGCTCGTCACCACCCATTACATGGACGAAGCGGAGTACTGCGGTCGGGTCGGTATCATGAGAGATGGCCGGTTGCTGGCGATGGATGCGCCGGCCATGCTCAAGGAGAGAGTCATTACCGGGGAGGTCTGGGAGATATTCGTCGAGCCATCCGAGCGCGCCCTCTCCGCCCTTTCCGAGGTGGCGGGAGTGGATCGGGTTGGGTTGGCCGGGGACCACCTGCGTGTCATTGCCCAGGCGGGGCTGGATGCAACCAGGCTCCAAAGGGCTGCAAGAACTGTCGTCGAGGCGGATGTATCGGTCGAAAGAGGCCAGGCAACCCTGGAGGATGTCTTCCTGTCGCTGGCCTATTGAACCGGCTGACAGCAGGGGGTAGAGAGATGGGTATGGTGGACCGGAAACCGACCGGGTGGATGCGCTTCCTCCTGCGCCTGCCTGTGGGTCTTTTCCGCGCCGGGCTGGGTTGGCTCCTGCTCGGTCACTTCTTGATGGTGATCACCCGCGGCAGGTTCTCGGGCCAGGCGCGCTACACTGTGATCGAGGTCATCCAGCGCGACCGGACGACCGGAGGATATGTCGTGGTGGCTGGATGGGGCGCAAAGTGCGATTGGTTCTTGAACCTTCTTAAAACTCCCGCCGTACAGATCATTGTAGGCTTCAGAAAATTTCCCACCAGGGCAGAGGTTATCGAGCCGGATAGGGCAGCGGAATTCCTGGTGGGTTATTCAGCCCGGCATCCTTCCATGTTCCGGATCTTTGCCAGGGCTTTGACAGGCGACACACCCCAGGGGACATTAGAGGAGCGCCGTCGGATCGTGGCCATCTCTCCGCTGGTAGTCTTCCACCCAATCACCGGTCAGCGGTCTTCGCCCAACTGATCCAGGATCTGTTCTTCCTGCCCGGTGTCGGGTTGGACGATACGGCTTCCTTCGACATCGATGACGAACGGGATCACCTTGTAGCGGGATATGCCGTTCTCGTTGAGTACGACTGAAACGAGCGCTCCCTGCCGGGTGGAGGGCAATCCATGTTGATCGAAAAGGGCGTTGCCCAGGCTGTAGATGACGAGGGAGTCGCCGTCCATGCCTTGGTGCATATCGATCCTCTGGAGGACGTGCGGATGGTGTCCCCAGATTAGGTCCGCCCCGGCATCCGTCAATTGGCTTGCTATCTCTTCCTGCCTGCCGCTCGCGCCGCCCTGGTATTCCATCCCCCAGTGGATCGAGACGATCACGATCATCCCCGCCTGGCGCTCCGACTGGACGACTGTCACCGCCTGGCCGACATCGAGTGGGGCGGAAACATCATCGAGGGCAAGAATGGATAAGTGCAATCCTCTGATTTCCAGGTGGACGGGTACCATCCCCGGCCCGACAGGGATCAATCCCTGCTCCATCAAGACTGTGATGGTTTCATCCCGCCCATCTTGTCCGCAATCCAGGATGTGGTTGTTGGCAAGCGTGAGCACATCCAGCCCCCACTCAGCCAGCCAGGCTGCATTTTCAAGCGGCGCACACAGCACATAATCCGATCGGGTCTGGCTGGGGGCATCGGTGAGCGGGCTTTCCAGGTTGGCAAGCGCCAGGTCTGCATTGGACAACTGTGTGGCAAGGTAGGTAAAAGTACTTTCTGACGGTTTCATGTCACGCCCGAGCATCACATCCCCCAGGAACGCCAGGGTAATGGATGGCGAACCGGCCTGGCAGCCAGCCAGAAACCCGCAACAGAAAAATGCGAGGAAAGGGCCTGGCCATGGACGGCGATACAGTCCACCGTCCATGGCCTTTTGTCGTCGGTCCGATCCTACGGCGCGATGAACAGATCCGTCCACTCAGGTTGGGGTGGCGTATCGCCGCTCTCGACCAGCGCCTGCCAGGCTTCATCCGTCATTCGTTCAGAAGCCGGGACCGGGAACTCATAGTAGGTAAACACTGCTCCTACTGCCAGCCGCCATGGTCTGTCCGGCAGGATGACGATGATCCGGGCCGGGGCGCCGATGGCTTCTTCCAGCGCGGCCAGGCCGGGGATGCCTTCTACGAACCCGGTGGCTACATCGGCGATGAGAGCCGCTTTCTGGTCGCTCAGGTCGCGGTCGTATTCGTCATCTGCATCGGCGGCAGCCAGGGTGAATTGTTCCAGGATGCCGCCATAATATAGTATGTGCCAGTATTCATCATCGGTAAGGGTGACCCCGGCCAGTTCCTTTTCGGCTGCAATTTGGAGGAATTCCAACTCACTGATCAGGTTTTCGAGGTTGGCTCGGGTCAGGTCGGAGAGCAGGCCGCGCGCTTCTAGCCCGTCGAGGGTCATGGTGGCCAGGGCGCGCAGCCGGGCAAAGGCTTCGGGATTGGGTTCCACGTACCCATGCGGAGGCTCATCCATCCCGCCGCCGCCCATCTCGGCCATCACCTGCTTGGCATACAGGATCGTGTCGTGTTTTAATTCGGTCCAGGAACCAAGCGCAGTCTGGAGGTCCTTGCGGGTCCAGGCCTGGGTTTGCATGAAGGCTGGGAAGCGGGCATCCTTGGGGGCAATGATCGGCTGGAAGGAATAGAGCCAGGACCAGTAGAGGTTCTGGGTCCAGGAATCTGTCCCAAGCGATGCAATCTCATTCTGCACTTTGGTCAGCTGGGTGTCGAAATTAAGATATTCCGTCTCTCCCATCTCATCCAGGATGGCATAAGCCTCGGTCGAGCCAAGGGCAGCCAGGAAGTCCAACCCCTTTGGCAGCCCGCGGGGATCCTCCGGTGTTCCGACCTTGCGATAGATGAGTTGTCCGAACACATACGAGTCGAGGGTAAAACGCTGCCCCATGAATCGGAAGCCTTTGGTCGCATCTTCGGTCTCCTCCCAGATCCAGACCCACATGGAGTTGATCTGCGGCGGTGGCAGGGTTTCGGCAGCCTCCATGAATTCGGCGAACAGCGCCTCGTCCGCGAATTGATCCAAAGCGGGATCGACACCGAAGACCGCATCGGATAGCGCGCCGTACTCATGGTAACCGAGGTCGTCCGCCTTGCCGACGATGAAAACCGTCGGATCATAGATGTTCTCCCACAGGATGCTGGCAGGCGTTCCATCGGCCGCGTTGGCGCTGTGCAGGGCATGCACCAGGAGCAGGGCGCGGCGGGTCTCGAATTCATCGCGCAGGCGGAATGTCAACCTGCCGTACCACATCATGGCCTTGAAGTAAATTTTGAGTTCCTCGCTGCGGGTGTAATGGCCGCGCGGGATGTACTGGCTGTAATCTTCGATGAGTTTCTTGTCGGCGGGAAGGTCAGGCCGATCCCAGATGGGCGATACCTCCGCGGCGGAGGCAGCCTCGATCAGGGCAACCTCAGCATCCACCAGGGAAGCCGCCTCAGCCGGGATTTCTTCAGCCAGTTCGAGCAGCCGGGCAGCAACACCGAAGTAGGCTACATTGCGCAAGGCAGGTTCCTCTAGGCTGGTCCCGAGGACAGCCTGGTATTGTTCGATGCTCGAGGCAAGCATGGTCGAGGTCAGGCTGTTCAGGTATCCGATGAAGGAGTCCCGCTCGAGGTCGCGCAGCATCTTGTCGAAGATCAGGTGGTAGACGTGGTAGAGCGCATCGGTTGTTATGAAATTCGGCAGGTTCTCATAGCGGTAACTTTCATAGACCTGGTAGAACTCCCGGTAGTAGCCGGGCTCTTCCTCGAGGACTACAAAACCGTTTTGGGAGAGGAGCGCAAGTTGGCCAGGGCTGAGCTCAAGCGCGTCCATGTTCTCGACCTGCTCCAGGTCGAGGGGCAGGCTGTAGTCCTCCCCGCCGAAACGCTCAGCCGGCAGGTTGACCGGAATGTCCGGATATTCTGCGAACGCTGCCGGGTAGATGCCCGCCGGTGGAGTTGGTTGAATGCCCTCCCCGGTCGGTGTGCCCTGCGGTTCCTGGGTGGGCAGGGTGAAGGTGCACGCCAGGCTGACAACGACCAGGACACTGGCGGCAGTCCAGGCGGACCTTTTCGAGATATGATTCATGGCAACCTCCTTGTTTGGTGGCTGAAAACCGGCAGAACCACTCTTTCCAGCAGCACGTAATGGCGTGATTCTGCCGTTTGGACGACCTGAAACGAGGCGAACCGTCCTATAAGTTCGTGGACGAGGGTGAACCCGAATCCGTTCCATTCCCAGATCTTAAAACTGCTGGCCGGGACCCCGGGCGGATCGTCGTACCGGCCTTCGAGGGTCAGCAATTCCTGCCGCCCGTCCCGGTCGAGGTCGGCGGCTGTGAAGGATTGGAGCGGGTCGGCCAGGGCGGAACCGGCCCACCGTTCACGGAAATACCCATCCTGCCAGGAGATCAGGACCAGGTGGCAACTCATGCCGGTGATGTCGTGGAATTCGTCGATCCGGCCGCCATGCGGCAGCCACTTATCCACAGGCCAGGGTTTGAACGGGCGCCAGACCAGCAGGGAGGCTTCCGGTTCCCCATCGTTGTCGAGGTCGGATAGCATCGCCTGCCGGACATCCCAACCTGGCAGGCTTTGCCAGGAAACTCCCTCGCCGGAAAAAATGGCAGCCTTTCCACCGGCCAGGGTGAGGATTTCCGGTGAACCGTCCTGGTCGAAATCCACCTCGTGGTAAGGGACGATGGGAGCGCCTGGCAGGGGTCGGATGGCCGCCAAATCCCCACCGGAAAGCGAATAGGTCTCCAGCCAGACCGGCGAAGCAATCAGACTGGCGAAGAGGCAGGCGAGTAGTGGGAGGATGTTTTTGCGGTACATGGCTGCAACATTATTGTACAACAGATATAGTAAAATTCGCCTATGCCCGAACCGGCTACCCCTACGAACAATAAGCCCTCGCAAAACAGACGCCTGGCCGACCTGTTGGGCTGGACGAAATCCAGTTACGCCATCCTGGGCGGTTTCCTGTTGATCGTATTTCTCATCGTCTACATTTGGTGGCCGATCGCGG
>VGNO01000151.1 GCA_016865985.1 Chloroflexota bacterium
GGCATAGGCATTGCCTTCCTTCGCCGCCCATTGGTGAAAGCGCCCCTGTGTTTGTCTTTCCCGTTCGATCGACGCGTTCATCGGTTCGCCTCATCCATCCATTGCCGGATGGTCTCAATCGTTGGCACCGTGATGGGCCGCACCGGCACGCCGTTCTGGGTGTAGCCCAGCTCTTCCAGTTTTCTGGTGATCTCGCGGTTGGTGACCAGGATCGCATCGTCGATCGCCACGCGCGGGTTGCGCCCGCCGAAGACGATCTGGTTCCAGGCATTGCTGATCGCCCGCTCCTGCATGTATGCGCCGGGCAGTCTGACCGGCTCCTGGAGCCACTGCCATTGGGCAAGAATGACATCCTTGTGTTCCTCCGGGATCGGCAGGTAACGGAAAGCCTCCAGGTTGGCGGTGTACCACAGGTATTCCGGACCGTAGTTCATCAGCAATTGCCGTTCGAACTGCACCTGGGTCTCGGTAGACATCCACCATTTGAGGAATTCCCAGGATTCCTGCGGCATGTCGGTATCCGCCATGATCATACAGGTTTGTGCCGAACCGGTGACATAGCGGTTCTGGGCGCCGTCATCCAGTATCGTGGCCGGGTACAGGTCCATACCCCACAGCCCTTCCAGTTCGGGGGCAGCCAGGCGCAGCTGGGTGTAGGTCGCGGCATTGGAGATGCCGATCGGCAGCGTGCCGCTGCGGAAACTATCGAAGAAACTTGCCGCGGTGAGCGGCATGCCGTATACCGTGAACTGCTCCGCCATGAACTGGAGGGCAGCAATGGATGCCTCACTCCCCAGTCCGGAGCTCATTCCGTCGGGGCTGTATAATTCCGCGTCTAAATTCCAAAGATAGGGCGCGGTCAGCAGGTAGTTCTTATAGCCGGCGCCCGATGACAGTGGTGTGTAGTAATTCATGCCATAACGCTGTAATTCGGGCAGTATGCCGAACACCTCATCCCAGGTGCGCGGGACATCCAAGCCCAGGCTGTCCAGGCTGTCGCGCCGGTAATACGTGACCCAGAAATCCTGCGTCTCGGGGATGGCGTACACGGAATCGTTGATCATGTAGCTCAGCAGGGATCCCGGGGAATAGATGCGGATGAACGAGTCAAAATCATTAAAGGAGCGCAAGTCGTACAGGGCGTTACGGACGGCCAGTTCGTAGGGGATATCGGTGCTGACCCCCAGGGCCACATCCGGCTCGAGGCCTGCGGCGACCGCCAGTGCAAGCTTGGCTTCGGCAGGCATGATCGAGAACTTGACCTGGATGCCGGTCTGCGGAGTGAAGTTCTGGTCGGCCATCTGCTGCATCAGGTCCACAAACTGCCGCGAGCGGTTCACCCAGATTTCAACCTCCCCCTCGTTCGCCCCAATGGACTGGTACGGGTTGGGCTTGAACGAGTGGAAGAAGCGTTTGATCCCCTCGCTGAACGCCAGCCAGGGTGAAGTGTGCGCGGATGGCGGGAGCACATCCGGGGAATGGACATACACTTTGTCGAGGGTAAGCGGCTGGGTTTTAAGCCCCCCCAGGATGGTCCCCAGCAACTGCATGGCCGACTGCGGTCCTTCCGACAGGCGGTTCATGCGTATCGGGATCTTGTTGGGTTCTTCCGCCAGCAGGAGGATGTTGTCCAGCGCCATCTGGTACTTCATGATCACATCCGAGCTCAAGCCGCCATTGATCTCCTGCAGGGCGGCCTTATCCTCGGCGAGTTTCGTGGCGATCGCGCTCAGCCGTTCGTTGATATCGGGGATGTAATTGGCGATCTCCCATTCCCGGTAGCGGTCCACCTGGTTGCCGGTCAGATGCATGATCTCCAGCGACAGGACATTGATCTCGGCGATGGACTGGCGGATATTCTCCATTGCGGTGTTGTAGGGCGAAGTGTTGGCTTCAATGCCGATCACGTTCACCCCGGCGTGCAGGTACACCTGGTAGGGGGTCTCCCCCCCCAGGGTGATGTTTTCCCAATCGGTGGAATACCCGAAAGGCAGTTCGTTGAATTCGTCGAACGGCACCGCGTCGTTGATGGTCACCCGGCGGAAAACGACGAAGTTGTTTGCGGTATTTTGCAGGGCGCGCAGGGTGATGCAATACATGCCGTCTGCCGGCACGGAGATCTCGTAGTAAAGGGCGCTTCCACTCAGCTGCCAGCCCTTTTCCCCGATCGTGTTGAGCAGCAACTGGTAGGTGTCGTAGGGGGTCACATCCAGGCTGCGATTGTAGATCGGCCTGATGGATACATCGTTCTTGTAGGAAGGCCATTCGGCTTCAAGCGTGATCAAAACGCCGGAGGTTTCTGGATGACGATTCTCGTCGATGTATTGCCGGTAAGAAATATCCGGTAAAAAAACCTGGAGATAAATGCTTCCCAATGCCAGCGCCTGGCGGTTGAGGGTGAACGTAAATTCATGTTCGCCTGGCGAAAGGTGGACTTGCACGGGATACTTGTGGCTGAAGTTCATGTCCCGTATGAACGCCTGTGTCCAGGCAGCCATGCGCACGGGCTGGACGGTGATCTGGTTGCCGTAGCGGTCGAGCGGGAACTCGTTCCCCTCGTTGCGGTAAAAGACCGGGAAGACGATCCGCCGGGCATCCTCCATCGGCAGGGCGCCATCCACGCGGAGTTCCCCTTCGGGGGCGGTGACCACCACGTTTTCCGGCGCTGCATAATCGAATGCCACCGTGTAGTCCCCCTCGGTCGGGATTACCACCTGGAAGCGGATGCTCTCCCCCTGATCCAGGGAGATGCTGGGCTTGCTGTACTGCTCGGAAAGGGCATCCTGCGCCAGCGGCCTGCCATAGGCGTCGGCGCGGATCTCGATCGGCTCACTGCTTGTCCCGGCGAGCGCAAAGGAGGGCGCCGCCTCATTCCCGGGCTGGCGGCCAGACCAGCGGGATCCGCTCCCGGGATTGCTCAGCAGGAGCAAGATCGCTCCCAAGAACCTGAAGACAGACATTGTTCCCGATCCGGGGTTCATGGATTCGTGCCCAGTCTTGTGATTTTATGATGAGTTGGATGGAAGGGAAAGGGGGCTGTGAGTGATCACAGCCCCCTTCCATGGTGCAGAATTACGGGTTCAGTTCCGCGCGGGCGGCATCGAGGATGTTGTTGGCGAACTCCTCCAACTGAGCAGCGTAATCCTCATACTTGAACTTGCCGTCGTTGGCGAAGTTGAACATGTACCACATGTTCACATCCAGGTCGGTGCCGATGTCGATGCCGGGCTTGCCTTCCCAACGGGCATTGACGTAGCCGGGAACGATCTTGGCCAGCGATTCGAGCAGGCTGCTATCGAGGTTCTCGAGGGCTGCGCGCAGGCCGGGCTTGTCACCGACGAAGGACATGTATAGATCAATGGTTTCCGGATCCACGAAAACGGGCATGCGGGTCGGGACAGTGCCGGCAGCCTGGGCGAGTTCCGCTTCGGCCAGGTAGCCGTCGCGCGAGAAGGTCATCCACTTGGCGAAGGCAAAGGCTTCTTCCAGGTTGGCCGTGGTCTGGGAGACGACGATGAAATCACCCACGATCGCCTGGTTGCCACCTGGGATGCCCAGGAAGTCCCAGTTGAAGGTCGCGGTCGCATAACCGGGAACCGACCAGCCGCCATCCCACCGGACGCCGGATTCGCCCTTCAGGAACAGTTCCCAGGGCCCCTGCGAGGTGAAGTTGGCCTTCTGCTCGTCGGACAGGCCCTGCCAGGTGTGCGGCTTCATCTCGCCGGCCATGGCAACGCCTGCCTTGAAGGCATCGGAGTTGTAGTTCATGTGGGCGCCGTCGAAGCTGAACCATTTCAGGTTCGCGTCCTGGGTGCTCGGATACCAGCCCATGATGAATTCCATCTCATCCAGGCCCAGGCGGCCCTGGGTCACATCGGTGAGGGCGGTGGTGGCGGCGAAGAAGTCGTCCACGGAGGTGCCATAGGTGGGGGCATCCAGGTTGTTGGCCTCGAAGATGTCCTGGTTGACCCAGTAGCCCAAAACGAACTGGGCGGCCGGAAGGGCCAGCACCTGGTCATTATAGGTGCCCGAATCGGTCAGGACCTGCGGCACGGAGCCCCAGTCCGCATCGGCGCCGACCAGATCGGTCAGGTCAGCCAGCCAGCCGTTCTTGACGTACAGGGGGGTCTTGTCGGCCATAAAGACATCCGGCAGTTCGCCGCGGGCCGCCATGGCAGTCAGTTTGTCATCCCAGGAGCCATCCCCGGACATGTCCACGAATTCGATGGTGACCCAGGGGTGCAGTTCCATATATTTCGCCACGAGCTGGCGCTGGAGGTTGTTCTCCTCGGCGGTGCCCACATTCCAGTTGGCGTAGCGCAGCGTGATCGGTTCCGGCGCAGGCGGCTCAGTCGCCGGCGGTTCGGTCGCAGGCGGCTCGGTGGCAACCGGGGTTGCCTTGGGACCACACCCCACCAGGGCTGCACCCAGTAGGGCAAGGACCAACAGGCTGTTTAAAAGTTTTGCTGTTTTCATTACTTTCTCCTCGTTTGAGTATAAGGATCGGATGAATGGATGGTCGGTCGGGGAGTATTTTCGGGGGCTCACCTCCTTGCTCTCATTTTCGTCGGTTGATTTCCGGTCATCCCATCAGCACTTCGACGAGATGGTTTTTTCCGTCACTGAATGCAGGCACGACCTGGCCGTCGATCCGCCGGCTGTCCACGGTCAGCGATTCGACCCCCTTGCTGACATGCCGCGGGTTTTTTACTTCGATCCGGTACCCGGCATCGCGGAATTTTCGCCTGACCTTGAAGCCGTCCCATTGGGCTGGAATGGATGGATCGATGAGCAAACCATCCTCTCGGGGACGGATGCCCAGGATCCAGTGCGTCGCCATGCGGTGCAGCCATTGCGCCGAACCTGTATACCAGGTCCAGCCGCCGCGGCCATAGAACTCCGATAGGGGTCCATCGATGTTTCCCGGGGTCACATACGGTTCTGCCTTGTATACCTCGATATCCTGGCTGCGGTTCGGAGGGCAGATCCGTCGGTAGGCCTCGTAGGCCAGTTCGGGATTGCCGATCAGGGTGTAGGCCCAGACCGACCAGGTCGCGGCATGGGTGTAGACCCCGCCGTTCTCGCGCAAGCCGGGCGCATAGCGGGTTACGTACCCGATATCCGTTCGGGGCCGGGTGAAAGCCGGGAAATTGAGCAGGGCGCCGTGATCCTTGAGCAGGTACTCGGTCACGGATCCCATCGCGGTCGCGGCCTTCTTGCCGGGTGCGATCCCGCTGATGACGGCCCAGATATTGGGCATCAGGAAGATCTTGCCTTCCTCGTTTTCCTTCGAGCCGACGGTCAATCCCTCGTCCGTGGTCGCCTGCAGATACCAGTCCCCGTCCCAGCCGAAGCGATCCATCGCCTCCTGCAGACTCTGGCGGACGGCGGTGCATTTCCGGGCAAACAGGGCATCGCCTTTCCGCAGTGCGAGCGGGATGAAGTCCTCCAGGATCAGGAACAGGAATTCGGCCACCCAGAAGCTTTCCCCCTTGAGCAGGGTTCCGATCGCATTCAGGCCGTCGTTCCAGTCGTGATCGCCCATCAGGGGGATGCCGCGCGGAGAGAAGCGGGAGAAGGATCGTTCCAGGGCGCGCTTGCAGTGGTCGTACAGAGACTCTTCGGGTCCGTTCAGGTAGGCGACCTGCTCGTCGAGGATGTTGTAGTCGGCCGTTTCTTGCAGATAACTGATCAGGATGAACGGCATCCAGAGCAGGTCATCCGAACAATTGGTGCGCGGCCCTCCGCCGCGGATGGAGAACCACCAATGCAGGACATCCCCTTCGATGAATTGCTGGGCTGCATGCAGGAGCAGCTGCCGGCGGGCAAGCTCCGGCTGGCTGACCAGGAAGATCTGGCTGTCCTGAAGCTGGTCGCGGAAGCCGTACCCGGCCGATACCTGGTAAAAGGCGGACTTGCCCCACAGCCGGCATGAGATGGCCTGGTATTTGAGCCAGAAATTGGTCATATGGTCCAGGGCCGGATCCGGGGTTTCCACCTGCTCGGCATCCAGGAAGCCGGACCAGAATGCCGCGACCTCCTGCAGGGCGCGCTGGCTTTGCCCGACGCCGGTGTAGCGGCCGATCAGTTCGCCCGGGTCTTCCTTCCCGATTTCAGCCGCGCCCAGGGTGAAGACGATCTGCTTCGTCTCACCGGGTTCAAGCGGGGCTACCACCTGTAAAGCGGCAATGGCATCGCCGAACCGGCCGCTCCGGCCGGCAAGCTGGCGGTCGCGCATCGCCTGGGGATGCTCTTCGCTTCCATACAGGCCGATGAACGACTCCTTGTCACAGTCAAAGGATTTCAGCGGTTGATCGGCTGCCATGAAGGCGATATACGGCCAGTCGATGTTGTTGTGGCGGCCTTTTGGATCCGGGAATCCCCACAAGTATTTCCGAGCATAGACGGCGTTCCTGGCCGGCCCCGGCCAGGTCTCGATGAACAGTTTGTGGAACTCGCGATGCTCGTCCGGGGCAAAGCCCAGCAGCCACTCCGTAAAGCAGGTCACATCCAGCTTGCGGGCGGTCTTGCCGCGATTCGTCAGCGCCAGCTGGAAGATCTCGACCGGGTCATGGGCGGAAACAAAAACGGTCAGTTCGCTATGAATGTCATTCACTTGCTGGAAAAAACGCGAATAGCCGATGCCATGGACCACCCGGTAGTCATCAAAAGCATGCATGACCGGCTTATAAGTAGCGGACCAAAAATCGCCTTGTTCCAGGTCGCGGATATACAGATGTTTCCCCCAATCGTCCTTGATCAGATCTTGAAACGCGCGCGTGATCCGGTTTTGACCGGCATTTCCCCGCCAGCTGT
>VGNO01000152.1 GCA_016865985.1 Chloroflexota bacterium
GCCGCACCTACCCAGATATTGACGAGTTCGGAGGCAAGTCCAGGGTCCGTGTGGCGCACAGAAAGGACCCAGGAGGTGTAGAAGCGGTCCAGGCGGAAATAACGCCAGAAAGGGACCTGCGGCAGGGAGATGCCCCCTTCAGCGGCCCGGTCTTCCACCTCCGCAATGACCTCCTCGCCGTAGAATATATCGGATACTGCCGAGAGTTGATCTTTGCGGTCAGTGTATGTAACAGTCTCCAGTTGATGTTCGATGGCGAATAGGGTCTCATCCAGGCCGACATGGTATTCCGCCCGGGCTTCGTAGGTTGGGGGAAGCAGTTGCGCGGCAGCAAGGCCAGCCGCCGCCCCGGCCAGCATCAACACGACCACCAGCCACCAGCCACGCAGCAGGCGTTGCAGGGTTTCCGAAGGATCGATATCAGTCGTCATTGCCCAGTTTCCTGTCCATCCAGAAGATCAAGCCGAGACCGGCCAGGCAGACCGCGGCGAACATGATGCTGGCGAACAGCGGCTCCAGGGTCAGGGCGATGAATGCCAGGCAGCCGAGGATGACGCCAGTAATGTGAATGACCAGCACCGCCCGCCGGTTGTCCAGCCCGGCCCGCAGCAATCGGTGATAGGTATGGTCGTATCCCGCTTTGTAGATCGGGGTGCGGCGGCGCAGCCGGGAAAGCGTGACGAGGGTTGTGTCGAAGATCGGAACGCCCAGGATCAGGATCGGGATGAACCAGGAGGAGGCGAGCGGGCGTTCCCCTGGCGTGAAGATGATGGCAATCGCCGCCAGCAGGAAGCCAACCGTCTGCGCGCCTGAATCGCCCAGGAAAAAACGCGCCGGGGTTGTGTTGTAAAAGCCAAGACCGAGGCAGATGCCCAGCATGATGGTCATCACCTGGAGCAGCGGCGGTTGGCCGGAAACCAGCGCCACCAGGATCATGAACAACAAAGCCAGGCCGGCCACACCGACGACCAGGCCGTCCATGCTGTCGATCAGGTTGAAGGCATTGGTCATGCCCACGATCCAGAAGAGGGTGATGAACCAGTTCCCCCACATCAGGATCGGTCCGCTCAATCCGAGGAAGCCATCTTGCAGCACACGGACATAAGTGCCCAGCCCGATCAGCGCCGCGCCGGCCAGCACCTGCCCGGCCAGTTTGACCCAGGCCGGGAGGTGTTTGAAATCATCCCACAAGGCAAAAATAAAGACAACCACCCCTGGAAGGGCAATCCGCCATAGGACATCCCGGGCATCCCCATCGACGAAGAGACTGGCAGCCAGCAGGGCGGCCGCCAGGGTGATACCGCCGGCCAGCGGCGTTGGCTGGCTGTGACGTTTATGAGGCAGCGCGCCGGGAAGGTCCAGCAGCCCCATTTTCCTTGCCAGGCGGATGGCGCCCTGTCCCACCAACAGGACCAGGATGAGGCCAGCCAGTACATTGAAAAAGAAATAATCGGGGTAGAAACCTGCCTGCGCCGACATGCTAGAGTCCTTTCAAACCCGACCTGGCATAGACGGTCAGGGTTTCTTCGTTTACACGGGTGGTCGAGAATTCAACGGCTGCCATCTCCCGCCCGGCGGCGCCCATGCGCAGGCGCAAGGCGGGGTCCTGCGCCAGTTGCCGGAGCGCCGCGGCCAGGGCGGCCGGGTCTTTCAACGGGACGAGCAACCCGGTCTCACCGTGGCGGACAGCATCGCGACAGCCGGGTACATCGGTCGCCACCACCGGACGGCTGCAGGCTGCGGCTTCGATGATCGTCGTCGGCAATCCCTCACGATAGGATGGCAGGCAGAAGATATGCGCCTCGTTGTAGACATTCACCATGTCCGAACGCCATCCCCAGTACTCGACGGCTTTCTCGGCATCCCAGGCCCGGAGTTGTTCCTCGGTGATGGATGCCGGGTTGGCAGGGTCCGGCCGGCCGACCAGGGCGATGCGGATGGCGACCTTCTCCCGCTGCAGGAGGCGCGCCGCCTCGACCAGTTCGCCGATCCCCTTATCCCAAAGCATCCGCCCGGCATAGACTACAACCGGTTCCCCCGCCGGTTCAGGCCGGGAAACAAGCAAATCGAGGTCGACCCCGGCGCTGCGGACAACATGGGAGGCATCGCCCGCTACCATCCGCCGCCGGATGAAGAACTGGCGGTCCTCCTCGTTGTCGAAAATGGCCTGCGTCCCTGCCAGCGACATCCGGTACCAGCGCTCGACCAGCCATCGCAACAGGCGACGGAAAAATCCGCCCTCGCCAAAAACGTAACCCAGGCCGGTCACGCCATTGATGATGCTGGGGACGCCCGTCCATTTGGCCGCCAGCGAACCGTAAAGGACCGATTTGATGGTGAAGTGGTGCACCAACTGCGGCTGCTCGGCGCGGTACAGTCGCACCAATTGTGCAATGAGTGCCAGTTCGGTCAGCGGATTCATGCTACTGCGCTTCATATCCACCGGTAACCAGCGGTAACCCGCCTCCTGCAGGCGGGGGCCATATTCACCGGGCGGCGAGACCAGCGCCACCTCCGCGCCACGGGCGCGCAGGAAACGCGCCTGCGCCTGGCGGAAGTTATAAAGATACCAATCGGTATTGGCAAAAAGAATCAGTTTCATGGCTTGGCCGGGTTAATCCCGGCGTGCGGTGATTATATCCTCATACAACCGGGCATATGCATCCAGCATCCGCTCCAGGCTGTAGTTCTCGAGTATCCGGCGGCGCGCCTGTTGCCCCAGCGCTACGCGCTCATGTCCAGGCATCTGCGCCAGAGCCAGCCAGTTGGCGCTCAAAGCCGCGGCGTCGCCAGGCGGCGAGACCAGGCCGGTATCCGAAACGATCAAAGCCGCGTCGCCGACATCGGTCACTGCGCAGGGGACGCCGCAGGCCATGGCCTCACCGACGACGCGCGGGAAAGCCTCCCCGAAGGAGGAACTGATGGTTGCGATATCCAGGGCGGCCGTCAACTCCGGCGCATCCTGGCGCAAGCCAAGCAAATGGATACTTCGACGCAAGCCGGCGCTGTCGATCCAGGACGACAGCTGATGATTGCCCCAGTCCATTCCCTGCCCCCAGAGGACGAAATACGCATCCGGCCTCTCACTGTGAAGGCGAGCGGCGGCGGTAATGAACATGCGGTGATCTTTCTGGGGATGGAAGCGCGCTGCCATCCCAATCAGAAAGGCTTCCGACGCAAGCCCCAGGGCCGCCCGCACCCGGTCCCTGGCGGAAGGGTCAGGCGCAAAGCCAGCCAGGTCAAAGCCGTTGGGTATGACCAGCCCCCTGCCAGGCGCGAACCCAAGCCGCACATGGTCACGTTGGGCGGCTTCCGCACAATAGACGATCCGCTTGGGTGACAGGCGGGAAAGCAGGACATTGACGCTGACAACCAGGCGGGTATGGATTTTTAGTTCAGCAGGCGATTTCAAAGTTACCCGCACGTTCCAGACCACAGGCGGACTCCCGACCAGGGGCGCCAGCAGGCTGCCGACAAAGTCTGCATGGTACATCCAGGTCTGGATCAGATCCGGGCGGAAAGAACGCATCCTGTAGGCCAGGTGGGAGATCGCCCCAGGCGTCAGTCTTCCGGGCGGCAGTCCCAGCGCTGTGACCGGGACTCCCAGGCGGCGGATGTGCGGACCGAGGGGCTCGTCCGTTGATAGGGAAAAAACTTCGGACTGGAACCGTTCGCGGTCGAGGCGCGCCAGCAGGGTGGCCAGGGTGTTCTCTGCGCCCCCCATTCCCAGGCCGGTGGCGAGATGGGCAATCCTGATCGGCTGCGCGTTCACGAGTGGCTCCCTACCTGCCATTCAGCCAGGCTTCGAACATCAATATCGGCCAGATCTGGAATTGCCTGTCGAGTTTTCCGCTCAAGTGCTCATCCCATTTCTGGCGGACCAACCGAGCGTCCAGGAAACCTTCCTGGCGAAGGCGGCTCACCTGTATCAGGTCTTCCGACCATTCCCGCAGTGGTCCTCTCAGCCAATCAGCAATGGGGGCAGCGAACCCCATCTTCGGACGCTCGAAGAGCGCCGGAGGTACATAGCGACTCAGGACCTGCCGCAGGATCCATTTTCGCTTTCCGCCGCGGATTTTCATCCTGTTTGGCAGCCGCCATGCAAACTCGACAACCCGATGATCGTCGAGGAACGGGACGCGCGCTTCCAGGCTGACGCCCATGCTTGCCCGGTCGACTTTCACCAGGTTATTGTCGGGCAGGTACGTGACCTGGTCCAGGTACATCATCCAATCGAGGGGATGCGACAAGTGCGGCCAGGCCTCCCGCCGCTGGAACAGGCTCAGCCGGTCCTGTCCGCCTGGCGCGACCTGACCGGGCTGCGGCCAGAACGAGAAGAGCCGGATGTAGAGCTCCTGTACCGTCCCGGCGCTGACGATCGTCCCCAGCCTCGATGCTTTATCCAGCATGGGAAGCATGGTGGGCGGGAGCGTTGACGAACCTCCCCCGGCGCGAGTCGATGCAAGCGCAGCCATCCCATCCCCCAGAAATCGACGCGCCGCTTGCGGCAGCCAGCCGAATGTGCTCCAGATCTGCCGCGCTCTCTGGTAGCGGTTATAACCGCCAAATAACTCGTCCCCGCCATCGCCCGACAGGCTGACCGTAACATGTCTGCGGGTCATCTGGGAAACAAGGAATGTCGGTATCTGGGACGAGTCGGCAAATGGCTCATCATATAGTGCAGGCAAGTTCGGGATGACCGCTAACGCTTCCGCCGGCGTGACATAGAGTTCATGGTGTTCCGTGCCCAAGCGCCTGGCGATCTCCCGTGCGTAACCGGCTTCATCGTATTGGGATTCCTGGAAACCAATCGTGAATGTCTTGACCGGTGTCCGGCTCTGCGCCTGCATCAAGGCGACGACTGTGGACGAATCGATGCCACCGGAGAGAAACGCGCCCAGGGGGACATCGGCAACCATCCTGTCTTTCAACGAATCCCTGAGCAGTCCGTCGAATTGTTCCACAAGATCCTGATCATCTTCGCGGAAGAGACCGGCTTTCCCCATCTCGGCCACCGCGCCTGTCGACCAGTAGGATATTATACCGGGAGGAGATGGGATTCCGTCTGCCGCAAGCGTCAGGATCGAACCGGGCCAGAGTTTGCGGATGCCCTTGTAGATCGAATAGGGAGCAGGGATATAGTTGGTGCGCAGGTATGCCGCCAGCGCATCTCGATCGATCTCCGGTTCGAAGGCGGGATGGGCCTTGAGCGCTTTGAGTTCCGAGCCGAAGAGGAAAACATCCCCTGCCTGGCCGTAGTAGAGCGGCTTTATCCCCATCCGGTCCCGCACCAGGAACAATCGCCGGGATGGGATGTGCCAAAGGGCAAAGGCAAACATGCCATTGAAGCGCTTTACCGCCGCCTCGAGACCCCATTCTACGATGGCTGCCAACATCACTTCGGTATCGGATGTACCGATAAAAACATGATGATGGGAGAGCAATTCCTGCCGCAAACCGGCATGGTTGTAGATCTCCCCATTGAAAACGATCACATAATTCCCGTCCGCGGATACCATTGGCTGGCGCCCGGCCGGGGACAAGTCCAGGATCGCCAGGCGGCGGAAACCAAGCGCCACCCCGGCGGCGGGATCCAGCCATGAACCGGAGTCGTCCGGCCCGCGGTGGCGGATGGCATCCATCATGGATTCCAGGCGCTGGCGGAGATCATCAGCCCGCTGGGAATGGGAAAATTCGACAAAACCAGTAATCCCACACATGTCTATAAACCTTGTCGGGCCTCGGAATCTGGGAATAACAGCCGGAGATACTGGCGGGATATTTTCTCCAGCGAGAACTGGGAGGCGCGGGCATGCAAATCTTCCGCCGGGATGGGGTGATCGAGCGCTATTTCAATTGCCGCAGCCATGGCCGCGGCGTCACCGACAGGCACGAGACGGCCATACTTCCCATACTGGAGGATTTCAGCCGGAGCGCCTGGGCAATCAGTTGCAACCACCTGTGTCCTACAAGCCATGGCCTCTACAAGTACATTGCAAAAACTCTCCCAGCGGGAGGAATGGACAATAACAGAACTACGTAGCATGAACGGATAAGGATTGGTCAAGTATCCCATCACGATTACGGATTCCCCAAGCCCCAAGTCACCTATCAAAGAAAGGATTTGTGAGCGTTTACTGCCATCGCCGATAATCAAAAGACGCACGACCCGCCGTTTCCGGAGAATGGCAAAAGCGTGAAGCAAAGTAGAGTAATCCTTCGGCTCTTCTAAGCGCCCCACGGCAAGAAGCACCGGGGGTTGACCAAGTTCGAACCAGGGGTGGTCTATATCTTCCCGTGCCAATTCTTCCAGGTCCTGGAAATATGCCGGATTATGGATCACTTGGACATGTGATCGAAGAATACCGCTTTGTTTCGACAAGTCATCAGCTGCATAGTTCGAGACGGTCACAATGCCATCAGCCCAAGGATAGAACAACCGTATGAGATAGGGGAATATCCTTTCTATGCGCGGGGCAGTTTGTTGCTCCAAGGAAATGATACGACGCTCGCTAACTACCAACCGCACCCTACCCCCGCTCAAAGACCGCGCCCAAATAGCTGACAGGTTGGCATGAGTCAATGCAGAGAGCATGACTGCCGGCTTCTTCTCACGCAGGTAACGGGCAAGCGCCCGGGGGGAGGTCAATATTCGACTAGACTGCAAGTCAACGATCTTTACCTTTGACGGCACTTGCTCTAGTAACAAACCCCGGGCCTGAGCCAGCACCAAGTCAACAGAATAG
>VGNO01000153.1 GCA_016865985.1 Chloroflexota bacterium
GGACTGGATGGCATCGTAGGTTACCGCGCCCGGGTCGCTGCCCACCTGCCCGGAGACGATCGGGAGTTCGAGCCGCTCCGCCCAGGCCTGGAGTTGGTCCACGGCTGCGGCGCGGAAAGTGTCGGCTGCTACCAGCAGGACGCGTTTCCCGGACCTTGAAAAGGAATACCCCAGTTTCGCGGCGGTGGTCGTCTTGCCGGAGCCGTTGACTCCCACCAGCAGGATGACCGCCGGGCTCGAACTGAAGTGCAGGGCAGGCGGCGGATCGAGGCGGGTGAGCAATTCCGCCTCCAGCAGGGAGCGCAGTTCGCCGGCCCGCGTCAAGCCCCGGGTCCGGACACCGCTGCGCAGCGAATCGAGGATGGACTGGCTGGTCGAGGAACCGATATCGGCCTGGATGAGCATGGCTTCCAGCTCGTCCCAGGCGGCGTCATCCAACTCGGTCGCGCCCAGCAGGCCAGCCAACCGGCCAAAGGCGGCCTTGCTGGTGCGGTTCAAACCTTCCTTCCAACGCGTCAGGATTTCTGGCATGGCGGCGTGATTATACCGGATATGCAACCTTTTTGACATTGCCGCATCTGAACCTGTGATATACTGGCGCAGGTTTTTCCAGGAGGAACCGTGACACAGAACTGGACTGAAATCACCACCCACTGGCAGGGCGAGATGGCCTTCTCCGCTTCCAACGAAGCAGGCGGGCAAGTGCAATTGAGCAACCAGGACGGCTCGCCGGCAGTCGGTCCGATGCAGTTGCTGCTGGCCGCCCTCGGCGGTTGCACCGGGATGGATATCGTTTCCATCCTCAAGAAGAAGCGCCTCGACCTGGCCGACTTCAAGGTCGTCGTCCGCTCCAGGCGGGCCGAGGATTACCCGATGGTATGGCAGGAGATCGAGGTTACCTACCTGTTGTGGGGCAACGACCTGAAGGCCAGGGATGTGGAACAGGCTATCGAACTCTCCGAAGAGAAATATTGTTCGGTGGGGATCATGCTCGGCAAGGCTGCCCCGATCCATTCCTCCTACAAGATCCTGAAACCCGGGGAACCGGTGGAATAACTATCAGAAGGAGTACCTTTAACATGAACGACGAACCGATCCAAGTCACCGATGCCGCATTCGAGAAATCGGTCCTGCAGAATCCGCTGCCCGTCATCGTGGATTTCTGGGCACCATGGTGCGGACCGTGCAAGATGGTGGGCCCCATGCTCGACAAGGTAGCCAAGGAAATGTCCGGCAAGCTGGTCGTTGCCAAGGTCAACACCGACGAAAACCCGGAATGGGCCGGCAAGTACGGCGTGCAGGGCATCCCGACCATGCTCTTCATTTACAATGGGAAGATCGTCCACCGCCAGGTGGGGGCGCTGCCGGAACGGATGTTGCGCGAAGCCGTCAGCCAGTTCATGGAAGTCGCAAAACCGGTGAATTAAGGTTGGATCAGATCGATATAAAAGAGACGGCCTGCCGTCTCTTTTCGATTCCAGATGTCCAGCCGAAGGCCGGTGCGTGGCGTCGCTCCCCCTCATTGCTCGGCGACCCGCTCGATATTTGCCCCCAGCCGGCGGAGTTTTTCATCCACTTTTTCGTAGCCGCGGTCGATCTGTCCGATGTTGCGGATGGTGGACTTGCCTTCGGCCGCCAGCGCCGCCAGGAGCATCGCCATCCCGGCCCGGATGTCGGGGCTTTCCAGTTTCTCGCCAAATAAACGGGTCGGTCCCTGTACGATGCAACGGTGCGGGTCGCAGAGGGTGACCTGGGCGCCCATGCCTTTCAATTTGTCCGTGAAGTACATCCGGCCTTCGAACATCCAATTATGGAAAAGGACGCTGCCGCGCGATTGGGTGGCGACGACGATCGCAATGCTCATCAGGTCGGTCGGGAAACCCGGCCACGGCATGACCCGGATCTCGGGGATCGCCCCACCCAGGTCGGCTTCGATCTTCAGCCGCTGGCGGGCCGGGACGAGGAGGTCCTCCCCGTCCACCGACCAGTCCACTCCCAGGCGGTTGAAAACGATGCGCGCCATATCCAGGTACTGCGGTCCCGCCTTGCGGATGCGCACCTGGCCGTGCGTGACAACCGCTGCGCCGATGAAACTGACGACCTCCAGGTAATCCGGCCCGATGGTGAATTCGCCGCCGTGCAGCCGGTCCACGCCATCGATCTGCAGGGTATTCGACCCGATCCCGGAGATGGATGCCCCAAGCGCGTTCAGCATCCGGCACAGTTCCTGGACATGCGGCTCGGAGGCGGCGTTTCTAAGTACAGTGCGCCCCCTGGCAGTGGCTGCTGCCATGATGGCGTTCTCGGTGCCGGTGACGGAAGCCTCGTCCAGCAGGATGTCGGCGCCCCTCAGGCGTTTCGCCTTGAATTCGAAGGACCGGGCGTACTTGACGCTGGCGCCGAGCGCTTTCAACGCCAGGATGTGCGTATCCACCCGGCGGCGCCCGATCACATCGCCTCCCGGCGGAGGGAGATGGACATCGCCCGAACGGGCGGTCATCGGCCCGGCCAGCAGGATCGAAGCCCGGATCCGGCTGCACAGGTCCGGGTCGAGGTCGGCCGGGCGGACGGTTCTTGCAGTGATCCGCCAGGAATTCTGTCCCAGGTCCACCATATCCACGCCCAGGCTGGTTATTAGTTGGCGCATGTCCCGCACGTCGCGGATATCCGGCAGGTTGTGCAGTACGACCGGTTCATCTGTCAGCAGGCAGGCAGCCAGGACCGGCAGGGCGGAATTCTTGTTTCCAGAAGGCGTCACTTCGCCGTCAAGGGAAGCGCCGCCCTGAATCACGAACTTTTCCATACGGACCTCCAGGACTCTGTCGGATTGGATTGTAAGTGAGATTTCCAGATTCGCCAAGCGCCGCCCGGTTAGAATGCCGGCAGGCCTGCCCGCAAATTCATCACCTTGCAATATCATTAAGATGCGCAAGCGGTGGATTTTCGTCATATAATATAAACAAATGTCGATACTTCTCCCCTTGCTGATCGGTCTCGTGACCGGCTGGTTGCTCAATTACCTGGCAGATGTCCTGCCGGCCACCTTGCGCCTGGGCGCGCCAACCTGCCTGAAATGCGGCCAGAAACAACCCCCGGCAGATTACCTGTCCCTGCGAGGCTGCCGCTCCTGCGGCGCACACCAGCGCCTGCGGACCTACATCCTGCCAGTGTTGACGACTGTCTCGGCCGCCTGGCTTTGGTTGCAACCGCCACTGGAACTGGGTTTCTGGTTGGGATACCCGCTGCTGGCCTACCTGGGCCTGGTGGCCCTGATCGACCTCGAAGAACGCCTGGTGCTGCGCACATTGTCCATCCTCGGCCTGGCATTAGGTATTGGCCTGGGATTTTTCCTGCACGGGTGGCAGGCAACCCTGATCGGTGGACTTGCCGGTTTTGGGATCATGTTCGCCTTCTACATGTTGGGAAAGTTATTCTCGCGGCTGCGCGCCCGCCGTCTCGGACAGGCCGGAGACGACGGCGAAGAGGCGCTTGGTTCGGGCGATGTGACCCTGGCGACCATCCTGGGCCTGCTGCTCGGCTGGCCGGTCATCTGGTTTGGCCTGTTGATGGGCATCCTCCTGGCCGGCATCGTCAGCCTGTCGATGATCGTTTTCATGCTCGTCACCGGCCGTTACAAGAAACAGGTATTATTGGTCTTCATCGCCTACGGTCCATACTTCATACTTTCGACCATCACCCTGCTCTACTTCCCGACCTGGATCGAGGCGCTCCTGTAGTACATATGGCGGATTGCAGCCTTCTGGCTGTATCCTACACTTGGCATGGATTCTCGAACCGGAGAGATTGGCATGTGGCATAAGAAGAAATCCCCTCCCAATGACGGGTACCGGGCGCAAGCGATGATGGAGTTCGCGCTGGTGCTGCCTTTGTTGCTATTGATCGTCTATGGCATGCTGGAGGTGGGACGTTTGATCTTCATGTACAGCATCGTCGCCACTGCCAGCCGGGAGGCCGTCCGGTATGGTTCGGCGACCGGTCTAAATGTAACGGCTGGAATCCCTCGCTACAACGATTGCGACGGTATCCGGGCCGCCGCCCAGAATGTGGATTTTCTGGGCGTGATCGATGATGCGAATATCATAATTTCCTATGACAATGGCCCTGGTACAGCCGATTTTTCAGCATGCCCTCCTGGCGCGGTTAGGAATACAGACCGCATTAAAGTTCAA
The DNA here is from genome assembly GCA_016865985.1 of Chloroflexota bacterium. GTDB lineage: Bacteria > Chloroflexota > Anaerolineae > Anaerolineales > Villigracilaceae > VGNO01. Next base: position 4,191 of record VGNO01000153.1, read on the forward strand.
ATCTCGGCAGATTTCTCCCCTATTGTTCCCATTGTCCCCCTCCAACCCGTCACCGTGTCATCTTCCAGTTCTCGGACCATTCTCGTAGAAGTCAGAATCTTGGGTACTGGTACAGCGTTGATTCCCCCTCCTGTATCTTATCCTTCGCCTCCCCCCCCGGCCACCTTTACGCCGGAGGCGAGCACCCCGGGACCCTCCCCAACGCCCACTAATACTGCAACCCCAACCGCGACTCCGATCCATAGCCCCACACCAAGTTCGACCGCTACAGCGACATTTACGCCAACCGCTACATACACCGCGACCTATACACCCACGCCTTCCAACACACCCACCCCCACGGGAACCGCGTTCGTTTGTAATGTAAAACACAGCGGATCTATCCCGTCCGGCAGTGATGTTACATGGACGATATACAACAATGTCGACTTCACTTTAAAAATCGCAACCATCACTGTTTATTGGGGCAATCATGGCAACCGGAATCTGACCGGTGTATATCTTCGAGGAACTGCATTATGGACCGGCAGTACCAATGCGACCGGTTTTACAATTCCAGGCGGGCCGTGGAACTTGTTGGCAGGACCGAACGCGCTAAGATTAACCTTCTCTAAAAGTACATCCGATATCCGGGTGTTGGTAACCTTCACCGACCAATACAACTGTTCACAAACGCTGGACTCGGACAACATTTCTCAAAGACAGCCATGAGAAAAAAAACTTCCCTCCCGCAGTTGAAGGCTGCTAGTCGAGGCCAGAGTCTGGTCGAACTGGGAATCACGGTTCTAGCCCTGCTCATCCTCCTGTCAGGTTCAGTCGATTTCGGCATGGCGTTCTTCTCGTACATTGCCCTCCACGACGCCGCGCAGGAAGGGGCCCTATATGGATCCCTTGATCCAGATGATAATGCCGGGATAGAGACCCGTGTCCGGCAGACCTCCACGCAGCCGGTTAACCTGGCGGATGAAGATCTCGTCGATGTCGAAATCTTCAAATCCGATCCTGCTTGTGCCGGAGGATGGGTGATGGTGTCTGTCTATTATGAATTTCCACTTATGATGCCATTCTTCGGTGGGGCTACGGTTCCACTCAGGGCCACTACTACAGATACGATTTTGAGACCTGCCTGTCCGTAAGGCCGAAGGAGATAAGAGATGCACAAGAACAGTTCTAGCCAGAAAGGTCAATCCCTGATCATCATCGCCCTCAGCGTCGTCGGGTTGATCGGGTTGGTTGCGCTCGCCATCGATGGCGGTAATGCATTCCTCGACCGAAGAAATGCACAAAACGCAGCCGACGCTGCAGCCCTGTCGGCAGCCTATGCGAAAATCAGCAGCCTGGACTATGCCGCTGCCGCCCAGAACCTCGCTACGAGCAATGGGTATACCAATGACGGAGTAGCCAGCATCGTAACGGTTGCCAATCCTCCGGGGCTGGGTTGCGATGGGTATGGACCCTATGCAGCAAATGACGAATACATCCAGGTGATCATCCGTTCCAATGTCGATACATACTTCGCGCCTGTGGTCGGCATCCAACAAATCCATAATTGCGTCGAAGCGATCGCTCGCGCCCGTCCATCCTATACAGCGCCTCTTTTCGACGGCAGCGCATTGGTCTCCCTCAACCCGAATGCCTGCAAAGCCTTCAGAGCGCATGGGAATTCATCGACTACCATCCTGGGTAGCGGCATTTTCGTAAACTCCAATAGCAATTGCGGCCAAGGCGCTTTCAACCATAGCGGTAATGCAAGAGTGGAATCGGAATATACTTGCGTAATCGGCAGTTTTTCCTACACTCCCGGCAAGGTAATTCCCCCGCCAACCCACAGCGGATGCGAAGCGGTGGAGTATCCGCCGGAGATCATCTATCCGACACCCCAATGCGCCGATGATGCAACCAGGTCCGGCAACACCTGGACGCCAGGAAATATCGATGGAAGTGATTTCAGGGGTACGATGATACTCCTGCCAGGCGTCTATTGCATATCGGGAGATATGACTGTCAGCGGTCATGCCAATATCTCCGGCGATGGCGTACTACTATACCTCATGGATGGGCGCTTGCACTTCAACGGCAGTGCAACATTCCGGTTGAGCGCGCCTGATGGATCGGACCCGGATACTGAGGATTATGCCGGATTGTTGATTTACGCGCCATTGACAAATAGCAATTCACTCGTGTTCAACGGGAATTCGAGTTCCTATTTCTTCGGAACCATCTTTGCTCCCGCTTCCGATGTCCAGATCAACGGCACCGGGGACGTCGACAGTTATCACACACAAGTCGTCGCTTATACGGTTGACCTGATCGGAAATGCGGATACCGTCATCCGTTATAGCGACTCCGAGCAATACGACGCGACTATTCCCCCGAGCATCGAGATAGTCCACTAACCAGGGTTACTACCTAGCCTGTTTGAGCAAAAACCGCCACCTGTGGCGAAAAAGGCTGAAATTGCGCTCGTTTGTCATATGTAGCCATCCCAAATA
>VGNO01000154.1 GCA_016865985.1 Chloroflexota bacterium
ATCCGCCACACAGGTGGACGGCACGGCAAGATTTTCCACCAGGCAATCCTTGCCGCAATCGAATCGGTGATTGGGTAAAGGTTTTCCGGGATGCCCGCGACCCCGTCCAGCAAGATGGATGCAACTCCCTGATTCATCGTCATAAAGGGTAAATAAATGTAGTTGGCACACCAATTGCTAAGTCCACCCCGAGATTCATTCGGGCGCTATCCCGGCGACCTCCGATTGGGGCTCCTTGGGGTGGGATGGAAGGATGCCGAGAACACGGACCTCGCATCCCGTCCCGTCGGATCGCTTTTATATGGAGAGATGACATGGCAATTGGCGATATCACGTTGACATCGGCGATGCGGGCCAACCTGGTGAGCCTGCAGTCCACGGAACAGTTGTTGGGAAGAACACAGGAGCGCCTGGCCACCGGCAAGCGGGTGAACTCGGCCATCGATAACCCCACCAACTTCTTTGCCGCGCGCTCGCATACACAGCGCGCCGACCTGCTTAACGGGCTGAAGGACAACATCAGCGAGGCGATTCAGACGGTGAAGGCGGCGGATAATGGCGTCACCGGCATCAACCGCCTCATCGAGGCGATACGCGGCGTGCTTACGCAGGCGCGTTCCTCCCTGAATTCGACCACCTCAGCGACCGAACTGGCGGGGCTCACCACCCAATACAACGAGCTGATCCGCCAACTCAACAACACGCAAAACGATGCCAATTACAAGGGGGTTAATTTCCTGGCCGGCACCACGGTGACGCTCACCGTCAATTTCAACGAGCAGGCCACCTCGCAACTCATCATGAGTGGTTTCAGCGGCACCGCCTCGGGCTTGGCGATATCGGGCGGCAGCCAGACTGGAGCGGGTACCATCACCTCCGCCAACCTGGGTACGGCGACGAACCTCGACAACATCGAAAGCACACTCAATACGGCATTGGCCACCATGCGCACCCAGAGCGGCACCTTGGCCGCAAATCTGGCGATCCTTTCCACTCGGCAGCAGTTCATCACCGACATGGTCAACACCTTGGCCGAGGGAGCGACCAAGCTGACCGTGGCAGATACCAATGAAGAAGGCGCCAACATGCTGCTGCTGCAGACTCGCCAGCAACTGGGCACGACCGCGCTGAGCCTGTCCGCACAGGCCAACGCGGCGGTCCTGCGTCTGTTCTGATCCACTGAGCCGGCGGTGCGTGGATGGAAGTCAGCCTGTCGCGAATCGGCGCGCGCGCTTGGACGGATACCGTTCCCGGCGAGGTGGCAAGGTTGCCGCGCGCGGAAGCCGCGGTTCCACGGCGGGACTTTGAGCCGGCGCGGCAGCCGGCCATGCCCGGCGAAGCCTACGCCCGGCTGCGCGCCCGTTTGGACGAAGTCAACGCTCTGGCCCACACCATCAGGCGGGAGGGCTTACATGGCGAGTTGCGCAAGCTCTATCCCCCTTATCCGCCTGGCCAGGAAGCCTCCTTGGACGAGTTGGAGCGGCTGCCGGGCCTGCGCAAGCAGATCGAAGCTCTGCGTTACCCCGCTGCTCCGCAGGCTGAGGCGGCGAGCGGTCGGGGCGCCACGACCGCGGAGTTTATCGCCGGCGACATCGGCGAAGCCAGCAGGCGCCAGCTGGCTCGACTCGACTGGCACCAGGCAATCAGCATGAATCGCCAAATCCTCGAGGGTTTGGCATGGGAACCCACCGATCAATGAAGGAGAACGACATGATGGCAATGCAGATGATGGCGCAGGACATGGATGTCGCCGAGGGCGAACTGGCCGGGCGCGAACTCGAGGCGGCGGTGCTGAACAAGGCCGCGGCTCTGCTCGAGGAGGCGGTGGGGCGCTGGCAGGAGGATATAGATCATGCTCTCCTGGACCAGGCACTGAAATACAACCAGGCTTTGTGGAGCGTGCTCCAGGCGGAACTGATGAGCGATGCCAGTCCTCTGCCCTTTCCGCTGCGCGAGAACATCCTTTCCCTGTCGTCCTTCGTCGACCGCCGCACCTTCGAAGTGATGGCCTATCCTCAGGCCGACAAGCTGGAGATACTCATCCGCATCAACCGCGGCCTGGCCGACGGACTGCTGCTCCATTGAAAGGGAGGCGGGGAGCCACGGTGTTCGACGACAAGGCGATTCTCATCACGGGGGGTACCGGATCCTTCGGCAAGAGTTTTATTCGTACGCTGTTGCGTCGCCATCGTCCGCGGCGGGTGGTCGTATATTCCCGCGACGAACTCAAACAATCCGAAATGCAGCAGGAGTTCGACGACCCGCGCATGCGTTTCTTCCTGGGCGACGTGCGCGACCGCGAGCGCCTCGTCCAGGCCATGCGCGGCATCGACTACGTGGTGCACGCGGCGGCCCTGAAACAGGTGCCGGCGGCCGAGTACAACCCCATGGAGTGCATCAAGACCAACATCCATGGGGCGGAGCACGTCATCCACGCGGCCCTGGCCAATGACGTGGAAAAGGTCATTGCCCTGTCTACCGACAAAGCTGCCAATCCGGTGAACCTGTACGGCGCCACCAAGCTGGCCTCCGACAAGCTTTTCGTGGCCGCCAACAACATCGCCGGTGGGGCGCGAACCCGCTTCTCGGTGATGCGCTACGGCAATGTGGTGGGCTCCCGAGGGTCCGTGGTGCCCCTGTTCCGCAAGCTGCTGGCGGAGGGGGCGCGGGAGTTGCCCGTCACCGACTCGCGCATGACGCGTTTCTGGATCACCCTGGAGCAGGCGGTGGATTTCGTGGCCAAGAACTTCGCCCGCATGCAGGGCGGCGAGATATTCGTGCCGCGCATCCCCTCCATACGCATCACCGACCTGGTGGAGGCCATGGCGCCGGGCATGCCCATCAAGATCATCGGTATCCGTCCGGGAGAGAAGTTGCACGAAGTCATGTGTCCTGCGGACGACTCCCACCTTACTCTGGAATTCTCGGATCACTACGTCATCCGTCCGACCATCGCCTTCATCGTCCAGGTGGAATACGGCACCAACGTCCTGGGCGAGGCCGGCATGCCTGTTCCGCAAGGTTATGAGTACAACTCCGGCAGCAACCCCCATTTCCTTAGCGTCGAGGAGCTGCAGGCCCTGGACCGGGCGGGATGAGCCGCGTTCCATGAGCTTCATCCCCTACGGTCGCCAGGTAATCGGTGACGAGGACATCGCCGCGGTGTCGGAAGTGTTGCGCTCCGACTGGCTGACCCAGGGGCCGGCGGTGGAGCGTTTCGAGCAGGCTGTGGCGCAATACTGCGGTGCGGCCCATGCCGTGGCGGTGAATAGCGCCACCTCCGCCCTGCACCTGGCATGCCTCGCCTTGGGCGTGGGGCCGGGCGACCTGGGCTGGACCACGCCCAATACCTTCGTCGCTTCCGCCAACTGCCTGCTTTACTGTGGGGCGTCGGTGGACTTCGTCGACATCGACCCCGTCACCCGGAACATGGACGTGGCGGCCCTGGAGAGCAAACTGATACGAGCCCGCGACGCGGGTCGCCTGCCCAAGGTGGTGATTCCGGTGCACTTCGCCGGACACCCCTGCGACATGGCCGGCATTCGCCGTCTGGCTGACGCCTACGGCTTCAAGGTGGTGGAGGATGCCTCGCATGCGGTCGGCGCTTGCTATCGCGGCCGCCCGGTGGGGAGTTGCGAACATGCCGATCTGGCGGTGTTCAGCTTCCACCCCGTCAAGATCATGACCACCGGGGAGGGCGGCATGCTGCTGGGCAACGACGCCGCCCTGATGCGCCGGGTGGCCCTGCTGCGTTCGCATGGCATCACACGGGATCCGGCGGAGATGGAAGGCGAGAGCGAAGGGGGCTGGTATTACCAGCAGATCGGACTCGGCTACAACTACCGCATGACGGACATCCAGGCGGCCCTGGGCGCTTCCCAACTGGCGCGGGTGGGCGCATTCGTGGCGCGCCGGCGGGAGTTGGCGGCCCGCTATGGGGAGATGCTGGCGGACCTGCCCCTCCGGTTGCCCGCACAAGACCGGGATTCCGCCTGGCACCTCTACGTCGTCGGTCTGGCGGAGCGCTCCCTCAGGCGCCGGGTGTACGACGCGATGCGGGCCGCGGGCATCGGCGTCAACGTCCATTACATCCCGGCGCACCTGCAACCCTGGTATCGCCGCCTCGGTTTCCAGCCGGGAGACTTCCCCGTGGCCGAAGCGCATTACGCCGGGGCGCTGACTTTGCCCCTCTACCCGGGCCTGAGCGAGTTGGACCAGGAGCGGGTGGTCCGGGTGCTGCGGCAGGCCCTGACATAGTCCATTCAGACAGGAAAGCACATGAGCGTCACCCTGGGCAACAAACGCATCGGAGACGGGGAGCCCTGTTTCATCACCTTCGAGGCCGGACCCACCCACGACGGCCTGGCCACCGCCCTGGAGCTGGTCAGGCAGGCCGGCCTGGCGGGAGCGGACGCGATCAAGTTCCAGATCATCGACGCTGATCGCCTGGTGGCCGACCGGAAACTGCCGTTTTCCTACGACGTACTGGTGGACCGGGTCACCGGTCGGCGGGAGACCCTGCACGAACCTCTGTATGACATCCTCAAGCGGCGGGAGCTGAAGCTGGAGGAATGGCACCAGGTCAAGGCGGCGGCGGACGCCGCCGGGCTCGCCTTCTTCGCCACGGTCAGCTTCTTCGAGGACCTGGAATTTCTCACCGCCGTGGGGGCGCATTCGGTGAAGATCGCCTCCTCGGACATCAACCACCTGCCCCTGATCCGGGCAGCGGCCCGGACCGGCATGAACGTGCAGCTGGATACCGGCAATGCCACGCTGGGGGAGGTGGAGACGGCGGTGGACGCCATCCTCGCCGAGGGCAACCACAGCATCATCATTCACCAGTGCCCCTCGGGTTATCCCGCCCGGCTGCCCAGCATCCAGCTGCGCATGATCCAGACCCTGAAGCAGATGTTCCCCTTTCCCATCGCCTTCTCGGACCATACGCCCGGCTGGGAGATGGATATCGCCGCCGTGGCGCTGGGCGCGGACCTGCTTGAGAAAACCATCACCCTGGACCGTTGCACCCGCTCCGTGGAGCACATTTTTTCCCTGGAGGGCGCGGAGCCCGGGAACTTCATCCAGGCCATTCGCGACCTGGAAACCGCCCTGGGCGCGCCGCGCCGCTCCTCCAGTCCGGAGGAGAGCGAAAGACGCCGGGCCTATCGCCGCAGCATATTTCTCGCTCGCGCCAGGCGGGCGGGCGAGCGGATCGAGGCCGGGGACCTGGATTTCCGTCGCCCAGGCTATGGCCTCCCGCCGACCGAACTGGACCGGGTCGTGGGCATGACGGCTACGGCCGACCTGAATGCGGGCGATATGTTGCAGTGGACCGATCTGCGGCCATGACCCGGGTGGCCATCGTCGACTACGGCATGGGCAACCTGCGTTCGGTGGCCAATGCCTTGCGGGTTGCCGGGGCGGAGCCGGTCATCGTCGGCGAGCCGGTGGGCTTGACGGCGTTCGAGCGCATCGTCCTGCCCGGCGTCGGGGCTTTCCAGCAGGCCATGCAACACCTGGACGCCAGCGGCATGGGGGCGGCGGTGGACGGGGCGCGCCAGGCCGGCAAGCCCATCCTGGGCATCTGCCTGGGCATGCAGCTCATGTGCCGCGCTTCCGAGGAGGATGCCCCGGCCGGTGCCCCCCATGCCGGCCTGGGATGGATCGACGCCCAGGTGCGCCGTTTCCCGGTTCGGCCGGGCCTCAAGGTGCCCCACATGGGCTGGGACGACGTGCGGCGGTCGGCGGGAGAGCATCCCTTGCTCGATGGGGTGGCCGACGGCAGCGACTATTACTTCGTGCACAGCTATTACGTGGACTGCGCCCATCCCGCGGACGTGCTTTTGTCGGGTGACTACGGCGTGCCCTATTGCGCGGTGTTCGCCCACGGGAACGTGGCGGGCGCCCAGTTCCATCCCGAGAAAAGCCAGCAGGCGGGCCTGCGTCTGCTGAAGAACTTCCTGGCCTGGACGCCATGCTGAAGAAGCGCCTCATCGCCGTGCTCATCCTGCGCGACGGCCAGGTGGTCCAGAGCGTGCGCTTCAAGCACACCAACGTCATCCATTACGACCCGGTGCATGCGGTGGAGTGCTTCAACAAATGGGCGGTGGACGAGATCGTCATGCTCAATGTCTCCCCCTCGCCGGACAGCCGCCAGGGCTTCCTGGAGGCCGTGGGGCGCATCTCCGTGGAGTGCTTCGTGCCCCTGTCGGCCGGCGGCTGGATCACCGACCTGGACTACGCCCGGGCCCTGCTCGGCAACGGCGCCGACAAACTGGTGGTGAACACCCTGCTGGACGACGCCCCGGACCGGGTGACGGCTTTGTCCCGGCGCTTCGGCCGCCAGTGCATCGTCGCCTCCATGGACGTGAAGCGGGACGCAACCGGTGGCATCCAGGCCATGGTGGACCGGGGACAGCGTGGCACGGGCCAGGACCCGGTATCCTGGGCACGCCGGGCCGAGGAACTGGGCGCGGGCGAGATATTCTTCAATTCCCTGGACCACGACGGCGCCCGCAAAGGGTATGGTTGCGCGCCCAGGAAAGCGCCACGGCGGACGCGCTGCTCGAGGCCTTGCCCGTCCTGGATGATGCCCTGCGCGCGGCCGGCCTGCAGCCCCGCCAGCT
>VGNO01000155.1 GCA_016865985.1 Chloroflexota bacterium
CCAAACAGTAGGCCGGGAGAGGCCGCAGCGGCAGCCCCCAATGTCTTGGATCGTAAGTTTGAGGTCGTTACACCGAATGACTCCTGGGTGGTCGACATCACCTATATCAAGACTATCGAGGGCTGGTTGTATCTGGCAGTCGTCATTGATCTGTTCTCTCGCGCAGTTATCGGCTGGTCAATGCAAAGTCGCATTGACAGATAGCTTGTGATCTCAGCATTACTCATGGCCATCTGGCGCCGACAACCCAAAGGAAAGGTGCTGCTGCACTCGGATCAGGGCTGTCAGTTCACAAGCCATGATTGGCAAGACTTCTTGGCGACCAACAACTTCACTGTCAGCATGAACCGGCGTGGTAACTGTTATGACAATGCAGTTGTAGAGAGCTTTTTCCAGCTTCTAAAGCGCGAGCGCATCAAGCGCAGGGTCTACATAACCCGGGAAGACGCCCAGGCTGACATATTCAATTACATCGAGATGTTTTATAACCCCATACGGCGTCATGGTTACAACAATGGTCTTTCTCCGGTACAGTTCGAGAAGCAGTTTTCCGTGAGGCAGATTCGTGTCTAGAAAATTAGTAGCGATTCAGACTGATCCATTGAAATCGTATGAACCTATTTCCAATATTTTCAAATCGGCAGTTACTGGGACAAATTTTTCCCGCACCGATTGAATAAACGTTATTTGTTAAATGTGCGCCATCTGCATCTCCCTCAGTTTCTTGTTCCGTGTAGCTTATCCCTTGCCCCAATACCCTTGCCCAGGTGCTGGATCCCATGCCTCAATACCATCCAGAGGGTAGTTTCGCTTCAAGGCGTAGCGTACCCGGCGCAACTTGCCCAGCCAAGTAGGCCGCACCGCATTATGCGGATTTTCCGGTGTGTTGCCACCATCCTTGTTGCGTAACGAGGATATGTAATTGCGGTAGAACTCCCTTTGGGTGATGCCCCATTTCATGGTGAAGATGTGGCCGCCCTGATTGTGGGTGATGCGCCCGGTGCTGGCCATGCCAAAATGGTAGAAACGGCTCGCGCCAACCATGCGAAAATTACGACATCCCGCGACCCAGAATTTCATCAACAGATCGTCATCGCTGCTCATCCCGGGCGAGAACTCCAGGCTGTAGCCGCCTAGGATCGCCCACCATTTCTTGTGCACCAGCGTGGGTTGCATCGCCATGCCTTCCTTGTCGCCCCGCGCAGCCTGCAAATAGTCCCGCAGGAACGCGGCCTCGTCGAAGGTGGCGGGTGTCTCCCCGAAATTGCACTTGATGATGTCCGGATGCCCGCCGGTCACGGGCTGGATGAGGGTGCCGAAGAACAGGGCCAAATCGGTATCACAAGTCTTCAATGCATGAACGAAGGCCGTATCCCATCCCGGCGCGGCCACCATGTCGTCGTTCATGTACAACACCCATTCATGGCTTGTCTGCGCCATCAGATGATTCACCGACATGCACACCCCGACGTTCTTGTCGGTGTGCGTATAGCGTATGCCCTGCGCTTTGACCCACTCCAACGATCCATCCGAACCTTCGTTCAGATGCACGATGATCTCGTGTTCAGCGCTGGAATTGCGCAGAAGGCTTTCCACGGCCAGTTTCAAATGAGGCAGGTTGTTCCAACTGGGGATGACGATGCTGAACATGGGTTCTACTCCGATGGGTCGAGGGTGTGATGGACGTTATGGCAGAACGCGAGCAATACCGCGACAGTAAACGCGTAAAAGGCAGCCGCCAAGGTGAGATTCAGGAATTCCACCGTCAACCCGAAGACAAGGATGGCAATCACGAAATTGATCCCGAGCACGCCAGCCCGTTTTACCTGCATGTTCGCGGATTCCGTTGCTTTCCAGAACATCCTGAGCGGCACCAGGTAGATAGCCAGTATCGACAGCAACCCAAATACCCCCATGCCTGCTGTTTTCGACAGGATGTCATTGTGAACTTCACCCTCTCCGAGGTGGGCGGCATCCCGCGTGAGTTTGCCCGCCTCGGCCATCGGCTTCATCTCTGCGGCGAACCCCTCGGGCCCGACCCCGGCGATGGGGTTACGCAGGAACACATCGATTGATGCCCGATACAACTGCCAGCGTATCCCTGTCGAAGTATCGCGATTACCCTCATCGAATGTCGTCACATCGTATACGAGCTCATGGATGCGGTCATGGAAAGTGTTGCTGCCCCAATAGGCCAGCGAAACCGCCATCACCACCGCAATCACGCTGGCCGACCAGGCACGCAACGAGAAAGAGCGCATCCTGAAATGCGCATAGATCAGGATGAACAGGGGGATTGCCAACCACCCCCCGCGTGAACCCGACAGCAGTGAGGCAGCCACACCCACAATAAAGCCGACAATCTTCAGCAACAGTAGCGCCCGTCCATCGCGCCCGAACCAATTGATGCTCCACAACGAGAGCACGCCCAACACCAGCATGGAATCCCCAAAATGGATGAGATCCAAGGTGGCGATGCCCTGACGGCCCGGGCCGACCTGCCCCATCATCAGAAAACCCGTGATGGTGGCGATTGGAAAAGCCAATTGCAAACTGTGGAACGCGGGCAGTGAGACGCGTTGCAGGAACAGAAAGATGAGAACCGCCAACCAATACCGCGCGGGAGCATCGTAGGGATGGTCGTCGTAGACATGGTTGACGGTCTGACTGATGAAGATGGCGACGGTAAGCGAGAACATCGCAATCATGTAGGCTGTCCATTCTTTCCGCCAAACAAGCGGCAACATCTGCGCGGGACGTGCGAACGACACCAGAAGCGCAAGCAGCAGCATGAAGATGAAGATGGCATTCATCCCTTCTTTGACGGCAAGCATCGCCGTTGGATAACACAGAAGCAGGAAAGCTGCACTCCGGTCCACCCAAATCTTGTAATTAGAGCTTCCCATCATGGTTCACCCGCCACTTCCTGATAGACACCTACACATTCCCGAGCCACCTGATCCCAGCCGCGCTCAAAATGCGGCGGCATACCGGGACGCGCCAATTGTTTTTCCAGCGCCGCCACCCAAACCGCCATCGGCTCATCCAGCACAACGACTTCACCCGCATCCCGCCCCACCTGCGCCGCCGCACCGCAGGCATCCGACACCACGACCGGTACACGCGCTGCCATGGCTTCGCTGATGACCATGCCATAGGGTTCAGCCTTGGCTGGATGAAGCAGTACATCGATATCTTTGAAGTGCCCGTTGTCCTTGCGCCATCCGAGCAGTCGATATCCGCCATCCCACCCTGAGAACAAGTGTTTGATCTCGCCCTCCTCTGGCCCGATCACCCACAGTTGCAGATGGGGGCGTTGGCGGCGCAGCTGCGCCACAATGTCGATGGCCAACAGCAAATTCTTGCGTTTCCATTCCTTCCCGACAAAGCCGACGATACCGCCGTCAGCAGGCACAGGATGCGGCTGCCGCTCCACTCCGGGTAGCACGCCGGGCATGATGGGCTGCGTCAACTTGTGTGCGTACTCCGGGTAGTAATGCGCCAACTGGCGCGCGATGATCTCCGAATTCGGAACGATACGGCTCGGCACACGCAGTTCGCGACGCTCCATAAACATCTGCATCGCGATGCGGATCGAAACCTTCTTCCACCACGGTTTGTCGCGCACAGAGGCGAAAGGCGGACCGTGTATCGTCGTGACATCGTGCATCCCGACGCGCTCGTGACTGTGGATCACCCACCCCGGCTGCGGATTGTCCCACAACCAGCGCTCGACTCGCCGACCGAAACGCCAGTAATACAGCCAGCGCGGTCGAAAAGTCATTTCGCCCAATTCATGCACTTCGATATTGGTCAGTCTTTCCACCCGGCACACCTCACACACGACTTGCACCTGATGTCCAAGTTTGGCGAGTTCGTTGGTAAGTTCCCACACATAACGCTCCGAACCGCCCACGGGGCCATACCGCCTCACGATGTGAATAATCTTCATGCTATTCCTGTGCAAAGCGGGCGGCGTTATAGAATGGGCGGGTTGTCGATTCGTACTGAATATCGTGGATAGTATAACAAGCGAAGCACGCCCTTTCTGTAGCCTGTGCGGTGCAAAGGGCGAGATCGCCCAACAAGCCATCGCCGACCCCGATGGCAATATTGCCGGTACTTGGAGTTTCAGAGGTTGCACCAATCAGGAGTGTGGCGTGTATTGGCTCGATCCTGCGCCCCGCCCCGAAGAGATGTGGAAGGCATACACGACCTATCACACCCATACCCGCAGCGCGGATAACCATCTGTCCAAAGCAATGTTCAGCTTAGCCCATCGCTTGCTCAGGCTTGTGCAGTGGCCGTTCTGGATGGCCAACGGATTGACGAAGGAAGCCAGCTATCTGCGCTTCATGACACTCGCTGAAGAGCCGATCGGTAGATTACTCGATGTCGGTTGCGGCGGCGGGCGCTTCCTGAATCGCATGAAGAAACACGGCTGGGATGTCGAGGGCTCGGACTTCGACGAACAAGCGACCAAAAGGGTGTCGGCGCGTTACGGCATCAAGACCCATGTCGGCGACCTGTCACAATGCGACCTTCCCGCGAACCACTTCGATGTCATCACCATGAGTCAGACAATCGAGCATCTCTATGCCCCGGAGGCCACCCTGCGTGAGTGTTTGCGCCTCTTGAAACCGGGCGCCCTGCTGGTGATGACGACCCCCAACGTATGCAGCGTCGCCGCTTCTGAATTCGGTGCTCACTGGCGCGGGTGGGAAGCGCCGCGCCATCTGCATTTGTTCTCCGTCGATTCTTTGCAACGACTCACCCGGCGCATCGGCTTCGAGATCGATGAAGCACGCAGTTATTCGGCGGGGTGTTCCGGCGTCTATCGGGTCAGCCACTCGCTGCAACACCCCGAAATGCTTTCCTGGCCGGCCCAATTCAAATTACTGGTATGGAGCTATCAAAAAGAACTGCGCGAACAGCGAATGCTGCGGGCCAATCCGAACAGCGGTCAGAACGTTTTGATTCGCGCCCGCAAACCGATACACTGAGCGCCCGTCCGTCCAGACCGCGATAACCATCATGAAACTCATCAATCTTGCCAAAACACTGTTCTCGGGGAACACCAAGGGGCACTTCGGACAGTGGGCTGAAGATGTATTGGTCAGAAAACTTTTCCCGAAGAACATGAAGACCGGCATCTATCTGGATATTGGCGCCTATCATCCGTTCAAGCATTCGAACACCGCTTACTTATGGCTGAAGGGGTGGCAGGGGTTCAACATTGATGCCAATCCAAACACCATCAAGCTTTTCAATCGTGCTCGCCCTGATGACAAGAATATTTGGACGGCCATCGTTCCTCACGATCAATTCATACAGGGTGTGGATAGGGTCGATCTGATGCTGCCGGGCGCAAAAGATCACGCCAGCGGAATTTCAGCGACCGGAACGGTGCATCCTGGCGTGTCCTCGGACCGGTCCTTTTCCGAAAGCATCAGCGTCCCCGCGATCAGCGTGAGCAAATTGCTTGAACAACACAATATCAACAACATCAATTATTTGAATGTCGATATCGAAGGCTACGATCAGGCGATCATCGAGGAGTTTGATTTCGCCCGCTGTCACCCCAAAGTGATCAGCATCGAAGATTACTCGAATACGATTCAGGAGGCGCTCGCCTCCCCAATCACAACACACCTTGCCGCCCAAGGATATGTCCTGATTGGTCGGGCGGGGCCAACCTCCATCTTCCTGTTTGCCGAGTAAGACCTATCGCATGTTCTCGATCATCATCCCCACCTGGAACAACCTTGCACTACTGCAACTCTGCGTGCGCAGCCTCCGCGAGAATTCCGCCTTCGACCACCAGATCATCATCCATGTGAATGATGGTAGCGATGGCTCGCTGGCGTGGGTGCGTGAACAGGGCATCACCCACACCGCCTCACCTAACAACATCGGCATCTGCCTGGCGGTGAACGAAGCCGCGATGTATGCCACGCAAGACTACATCCTGTATCTGAACGATGACATGTATTGTTGCCCGGGTTGGGACACGGCGCTGGTCAACAAACTCAAACAACTGGACACCGATCTGTTCATGCTCTCCGGCACAATGATTCAACCAGGGGACGGCCATAATCCCTGTGTAATTGAACGCCAGTATGGCACCGATGCCAATAATTTTGATGAGGCGAAATTACTGGCTGAACTCCCCGATCTGCACAAATCGGACTGGATCGGCGCCACCTGGCCCCCAACTTTGGTGAGCAAACGCTGGTGGTTCAAGGTCGGCGGCTACAGCAGTGAATTCTCGCCTGGCATGAGCAGCGACAATGATTTCTCGATGAAGCTATGGGATGCCGGGTGTCGCATCTTCTTGGGTGTGGGCGATTCGCTGGTGTATCACTTTCAGCGAAAATAAACGGGCCAAGGGAAGAAGAACAACGGGGGGCGGCAGTTCCTGAACAAATGGGGAATGCGCCAGTCGGTGTTCGATCGTTTCTATCTGCGACGCGGGGAAGTGGCTCAAGGATTGAAGCTGGAAGAACCTGAAGACACTGCGAAGCTGCGCTGGGAAATGCTGCGCAGCCGCATCAAGCGCGCGCTGGGTTAGGCTTTCCGCTGCGCATTCAGCGCGATCAGCTTGCGAT
>VGNO01000156.1 GCA_016865985.1 Chloroflexota bacterium
CGACCAGGCCGGGAATGAAAGCGCCGCCTCGCAGACCATCCAGGTGGACGCCGTCCCGCCGCAGGCCAGCCTGGAAGCGGACGGTTCGTTCTGTCCCGGCTGCGGCCAGACCCTGTCTGTGACCTTCAGCCTGTCCGACGCCACCAGCGGCATCGCCGCCTGGGAACTTACAGCCGGCGGGACGCTCCTCACTGGCGAGACGGGCCAGGCCGCCCAGACCTATCCATGGAACGGGAGCGGTTTGGGAGCCGGAACGCACACATTGACCCTGAGCGTCAGCGACCGCGCCGGGAACACCAGCGAACGGAGCGTATCCGTGCAACTGATCGCGCCCACGCCAGCGCCGGGCGCCAGTCCCGTGCCAGCCGCGCAACCAACCGCACCTGCGTCCACCCCCATTCCGGGTTCTTCTTCATCGTCCCTCCCTGGCGGGACACCTGATCCGGCAGGCTCGGAGCCCGGTCAGCCCGCGGGTGGGAGCAGTTCTGCCGCGCCCAGCCGCACGCCGGTTGTATCCATTTTTGGCAGCGCCAAGCCGACCCCGGTCCCGGAGGGGGATGGATCGTCCCAGGATGGAGTGTTGGGCGGGGGCAATCAGCCTCCCATTGTCTGGGGCGCGGTGGCGATGGCCGCCATGGGCGGGCTGACAGCCTACGTGCTCGACGAGCAGCGCAAGCGCAAGCAGGCCGAGTCCCAGCAGAAGGCAGAAGTGGAACAGCGCGCCGCCCGTTTCAACGTCGAGCAGGAGCAAAGACGCGCCGAGGCATTGGAAGAGCAGCAGAAGAAGGCGGAGATTGAGGCGTATTGGGCGGGGAGGAAGTTACTGCCTGAAATTGCTACCGAAGAGGCCGCTGGCCTTGCCATTGATCCCGACCAACCTCCCGCCTCACCCAAACAAGATGCAAGGATGAAACGAGGCAGCGTCCTGGCAACGGGGACCGCGACGGCGGTTGCGACTGCAACGGTCACACAAACACCCACCCCGACCACTACCGGGACCACAGATTTGTCGACTGTGGCAGGGATCAGGATCGCCTTACAACCATATGGCGTTGTATTGACAGGTAATGGGTGGACCGTGTTCAGCGCAACTGCGGTATATAATGGTGTCATGGCAGTTGGCACGAAAATGGCCTCCGTACGGAACCTAAAAGAAACCCCCACCGAGGCGTTCAAAACAGTTTATGGTACTGCAACGACACCGCTTCACTTCATGTGGGGGAATACAAGTGATTTATACTTTGATGATGGTAGCGGATACTATCGCGATGATCTAGGCAATCTACAGCCGAAAACATGTGAGATCAGCATTGGTGGGTGCAATGTAGGTAGTTCGAAACTTAAATCAGATAGGTCATCTATTCGCTTAATTAAATTTGCATCCATGAGTGACAACTCTCAATCTGCAATCAATAACGTTGTACATGAGCTCGGACACTTATTTGATGCCGTGAATAACACCACTCCCCGCAGTGATTTGAACAACGCTATTAGAGACAATCAAGATGCTACTCCAGAGGTCTTGGATGATCTGGATGATTGGCTCCGAAGACCGGATACAGCGGGTTATTATGGTTTCGCTTCCAGGCGTTTTCCCTGGCAACAAGCCACCGTGAATGTCGGGGAATCGTATGAGATTTTTGCCGATCAATTCCTGGCGTGGGTCTTTGATGCGTGGGAAACGGATATCAATGGGGAGTTGACAGAAAGTGCTCAAGCGAGGTCTACCTGGATGGATCAGAATATGGGATCCTGGCTTGCATACGGAGATTGAACAACGGTGCATTATGAAATACTATGCAGTTCTAATGTTATCGATGGTTGTCTTGCTGGGAACAGGATGTCGCCCCAAACCCGGCGACGGGACAGTCGAGCCGACGAAAACAGTAACTCCGGTCAACCCTTCTATCAACGCCGTCACACCGCATCCAAGATTGACTGATGAGGAGATCGAAGCGGCCGTTCTGGAATTAATGAGCAACAATGGTGGCTGTTCCTTGCCATGCTGGTGGGGAATAGCACCTGGAAAATCGACCTGGGAAAGCGTAAATTCCTTCCTCTTTGAACTGGATCATACGATCTACCTCGGCGGTTATTTCAACGACTATTTGATTGCTTATTACGGTATACCAGTATCAGAGCAATATTCTGCTCTTGGGGTAATAGAGATTAGAATACATTACCAGAACGATATCGCAACAGCAATCAATATTGGTAGTTTTGAAGGCTTCTCGATATATCACATGTCTCGCCTGCTCGAGATGTATGGCCAGCCGGACGAGGTCTGGCTGCATACTTATCGCTCATTCCTCGATATCGATCCACCAATGGACGTAGTGTTGCTCTATAAGGACCAAGGTATCCTGGCGCTCTACCCAAGTTCAGAAGAAGACATCATCGATGATACTATCATCCGCGGCTGCTTCTCCACCAGCCCTATCCTCTACCTCTGGGCATCTGGTAATCCGAAGACCTTCCGAGAAGCGGCTGATACCTTCGGGCTTGATTACTACAAGTGGGATAAACCCATTATGCCGCTTAAAGAAGCGACCGGGATGACCGTGGAGACCTTCTACGAGACCTACCGCGACCCGGCAAACGATCCCTGCATCGAAACCCCTCGTGACCTATGGCCCGATCCCTGAGCATTGTCCTCTTCATCCTGTTCCTCCTGGCCGGCATCCTCCCGCTCGTGCTCTGGCCGGAACACGCCCGCCTGGTGGGTAGCGTCATCCTTTCTGCCAGCCTGGCATTGGGCGCGGCGCTGGCCGCCAGGAAGCACATCCGCCTCCACCGCCAGGGGTTGTCCACCCGCAAAGGGATGGTCCTCGGAATAACACTCGATATCCTCGGCCTGCTGCTGGTCATGGCCGCGGCCATGCTGGCGGGCGGTTGGGCCGGGTGGTATGTGGGGCAATGGCCCGGCGGGGCGGCGGGTATCCTTTCCCTGCTGGCCGGTTTCGCGTCCGGACTGCTCGCAGCCTGGGGCATGCGCACGCTATGGCATTACGCCACCCTCCGCCGGGCTGCGGACGGTCTAAAACCTGTCTCCCCAAAGTAGAAATGTCACCCGGATTCCAAAGTAGAGATGTCCCCGCCGCGGCGACAGCGACCCCTGCGCCGGGGGATTCCCATGCCGGGCAGGCGCCAGCCGCCAGCTGCATGCCAGTGGTCACCATTTAGTAGTCGCCAGATAACAGGGAAATCGACTCCCCCCATTCCATGGGACGCATCCTCCCCAACGGGATATAATACCGGGTATGCCTGTCCACACGCGCCGGTGCGGCGCGATCCGCTTTATTTCCATTCTAGCAATATTGGCCGCCCTGGTCGCTTCGCCGCGCCTGGCCGCCGGTTACAGGGACGTCCGCCAGGCTGGGCAGGCTCTTGCCGCCGGTAACCACGCCGAGGCGGCGACCCAATATACCTCCGCCGCCCGCCGCCTGCCGTGGCTGTCCGGTCTGTGGCAGGCGGCGGGCCAGTCCGCATTGGCTGCGGGGGAGTACCATGATGCCGTTGCAATGCTCGAACAGGCTGCCGACCGGCAATCCCTTACTCCGGAGGGCTGGCTCTCACTGGCGGAAGCATGCCGCCTTTCCGGTGACTTTCCGGCCGCCCTCGAAGCCAGCGCCCGGGCGTTGGAGCGAGGGGCAGATCCGGCATCTTCCTACCGCCAGCAGGCGCAAATCCATCTCCAGATGAAGGAGTATGCCTCCGCCCTCGAAAGCGCCCGCCTGTGGTCTGGCGCCGCGCCGCAGGAGGCGCAGGCGCATTACGCATTGGGCCTGCTGCTGGCAGCCATGCGTCCCGAAGACGCGCTGCCGGACCTGATGCAAG
The DNA here is from genome assembly GCA_016865985.1 of Chloroflexota bacterium. GTDB lineage: Bacteria > Chloroflexota > Anaerolineae > Anaerolineales > Villigracilaceae > VGNO01. The sequence continues at coordinate 3,838 of VGNO01000156.1, forward strand.
CCGCTTCCCTGGACCCCGGTCTGGATGCGGAGATCCAGTCCCTGCGCGCCAGTCTCAACCTGGCCCTGCTGGAACAGGACCCTGCCTACCGGCTGGTACAAGCCGGGCGCGGCCTGGCCGTCATCGGGGAGTGGGACCTGGCATCCCTGGCATTCCACCGGGCAACCCGCGCCGCTCCGGGTTACGCTGAGGCCTGGGCCTGGCTTGGCGAAGCCAGCCAGCAACAGGGACTGGATGGTCTTCACTACTTGGAGCAGGCCATCGAATTGGATCCATCCTCGGCCATGAGCCTGGTAATGTACGGGCTTTACTGGCAGCGTCAGGGTGCGACCGGGGCTGCCCTGGATGCCTTCCGCCAGGCGGTCCGCCTCGAGCCGGGGAACCCGGCCTGGCTGGCGCTGGCAGGCGACGCCACCGCCCGCAGCGGGGACGTGATTGCCGCCCTGGGTTACTACCAGGAAGCGGCAGCGCTTGCCCCCACCGATCCGGCTTACTGGCGCGCCCTGGCGGTTTTCTGTCTCCAGTACAATGCCGACCTGCCGGGAGTCGGGCTGCCGGCTGCCCTCGAATATGCAGCGCTCGTCCCATCCGACTGGCAGGCCTGGGATATCCTGGGACAGGCGCAGCAGGCGATGGGATACCAGGCCAGCGCCGAGAGTTTCTATCTCAAGGCGCTCGAACTGGGGGATGGGCGGGCAGCCGCCGCCCATTTTCACCTGGGCAGCCTGTACCTTTCGCAGGGACAGCGCGCCCTTGCATACGACCAGTGGGTGAAGGCACGCAACCTGGACCCGCAAGGACTGGTGGGCATCCAGGCCGCCACTTACCTGGAACGTTATTTTCCGTGAGGCGCACATGAGGATCATCCGCAATCCCTGGATACCATTGGCTCTGCTGGCTTCCCTGGCTGCCTGCCTGCCGCTCAACCTTTCTGAATATGTGACCGAACCGGGCGGTCTCCTCTTTGGCGATGATTTCTCCGACCCGGAGAGCGGCTGGGTGCGTTTCAATGCCCCCAGCGGGGCGATGGACTTCTACGGCAAGGCTTTCCGCATCTGGGTCAACCAGGCGGATTACGATTTCTGGTCCACTCCAGGCTATTCCTTCCACGATGTGCGGGTGGAGGTGGATGCCGCCCGCCTGGCCGGGCCGGTCGAGAACCGCTTCGGCCTGGTCTGCCGCTACCGGGATGCACAGAATTTCTACTTCTTCATCATCAGCAGCGACGGTTACTACGGCATCGGCAAGGTAGAGGCGGGCGAGCGCGCCCTGTTGGGGCAGGAGATGATGGCCTATAGCGCGGCTGTCCACCCGGGCATTGCCCCCAACCACCTGCGGGCCGATTGCGTCGGCAACTCCCTGGCCTTCCATGTCAACGACCAGCCGGTCGGCCTGGTGCAGGATGAGACCTTCGACGCCGGGGAGGTCGGCTTGCTGGCCGGGGCATTCTCTGGAACCGGGGTGGATATCCTCTTCGATGATTTCATGGTCTATAAACCATGATGTCCTGCCGGGAATAGTATGAGCAAAGTCTTCCTGGATATGGTCGGCTGCCGCCTGAACCAGGCCGAGATCGAGCGGTTGGCGCGCCAATTCCTTGCGGCCGGCTGCGAGGTCGTCCCATCGGCGGATCAAGCCGACCTGGCGGTGGTCAATACCTGCACCGTTACATCCCAGGCGGCAGCCGATTCGCGCCAGAAAGTCCGCCAGGCAGGCCGCCGGGCAGGGCGGGTGGTTGCCACAGGTTGCTGGGCAAGTCTCGAACCGCAGGCTGCGGCAGCCCTGCCGGGAGTATCGCGGGTTGTCTCCAACGACCGCAAGGAGGCGCTGGTATCCGACCTGCTTGATCTGGATGTCGCCCCGTTCGAGCATGAACCGCTGGCGCGCCAGCCCCTGCCAGGCCTGCGTCGCCGAACTCGGGCATTCATCAAGGTGCAGGATGGATGCGATAATACCTGCACCTATTGCATCACGAGAATTGCCCGCGGGGCAGGCCGCTCCATGCCAGTGGAGGCTGTATTGGCAGATGTGCAAGCCGCGCTGGATGGTGGGACGCGGGAGGTTGTCCTGACCGGCGTCCACCTCGGTTCGTGGGGAGGCGAGTTTGGCTGTCACCTGGGCGACCTGGTGGCGGCCCTCCTGGCGGAGACAGACCTGCCCCGCCTGCGCCTGTCCTCGGTCGAACCCTGGGACCTGGAGGCCGGTTTCTTCGACCTCTGGCGCGATCCACGCCTCTGCCGCCACCTGCACCTGCCGCTGCAATCGGGCAGCGCGGCGGTGTTGAAACGGATGGCGCGCAAGACGACACCCGCCTCCTTCGCCGCCTTGCTGGATTCCGCCCGGCGTACCGTTCCCGGCCTGGCGGTCACGACCGATGTCATTGCCGGATTCCCCGGCGAGAGCGAAATGGAATTTTCCGAAACCCTCGATTATGTCCGCGCCATGGGCTTTGCGGGGGGGCATGTATTTGCTTTTTCGCCGCGTCCGGGGACCGCTGCGGCGCGCCTGGAAGGCCAGGCGCCCATGGAATTGCGGAAGGAACGCAGCGCCATCCTGCGCCAGGCTTTCGACGAATCAGCGCAGGTATTCCGCCGCCGCTTCGTCGGCCAGACAGTCGAGGTCCTATGGGAATCGGCCATCGCCCGCGACTCCAACGGCTGGACCCTGGGCGGGTTGACCGATAATTACCTGCGGGTGGAGGCGCGCTCCCCCCGGCCGCTCTGGAACGAGATCACACGCGTCCGGCTG
>VGNO01000157.1 GCA_016865985.1 Chloroflexota bacterium
GTTCAACGACGCGGATTTGATCGGGCTGCCCGTCCGTGTCACCGTCAGCGAGCGCGCCCTCGCCCAGGGAGGTGTGGAGATGAAGATGCGCCGCGAGCCGGACAAGGCCATCGTCCCGCTCGAGGAAACGGCGGCCCGCATCCGGTCCACGCTGGATGCGCTGCTGTCGGGGATCGAGGCCAAAGTGACGACCGTCGAGTGGCATGGATAACCGCTAACTGCCAACCGCTAAAAATGCCCGCCATCGACCTCGCCCGCCTCAAGACCCAGGCCATCCAACTGGCTGACTTGTTCGAACAGCCGGAGGCTTTTGTCCAACGCTTGGACGGAACGCTCGCGCTGTACACCAACCGCACGGTCCGCTCCACGCAGGCAGCCCTGCGCGCCTCCCTGCCCGGTTACCAGACGCCGCGGCCCGTCCTGCGCCAGATCCAGAACGAACTGGCGCCGCTGGCTCTCCAGAAACCGGAGGCCGCGCTTTCCCTGGTGGTTGCCCTGTGGAAATCCGCCACGATCGAAACCCGCCTGCTGGCAGCCTGCCTGCTGGGACACATCCCACCGGCCTCGGCGCTTTCCCTGTTGACCCGCCTGCCCGACTGGCTGCAGGAAACCAGGGATGGGGAGATCCTGCAAGCGCTGCTGACCGATGCCCTGCGCGGCCTGCGCGCCGCCAACCAGGAAGCCTTCCTCTCCCTGCTGGAGGCCTGGTTGAAGGAACACTCGCACAAGACGCGCAACTGGGGCTTGATGGCGTTGCCTCCACTGCTCCGTTCACCATCTTTCGAAAACCTGCCGGCCGTCTTCCGCCTCCTTCGCCCGGCCATCGAGCAGGTCTCGGCCGCCACCCAGGTCAACCTGCGCGCCTGTCTCGAAGCGCTGGGGAGCGTTTCAGCCGTCGAGACCGCCCATTATCTCAATGAAATAGCCACCGCCCAGCCGAACCCCCAGATGCTGCGCATCCTGAGACGCATCCTGCCCTCGCTCCACCCCGAGATCCAGGCCGGGTTGAAGGATGCGCTCAGGACCCTGGTATAGCTCAACCCCCGTCCGCCTTCTCCTCCCCGCCGGTGGGATCCCGGTCCAACCACAACTCACGGTATTTCCGGTTCCAGTCCACGGTGAACCGCGCGGCGGTCACGGCGCAGGTGGCAATAGCGACATAGAGGATCTCTCCGGACGAGAAGACCAGCCAGAAGACGACCGGGATGAGCAGCGAGGCGATGAATGTCCCGCGCGCCGCGTGACGGATGACCAGCACGAAGAAGACCAGCGCCCCCAACCCGATCGCAAAACCAAGCGGTGAGACGGCCAGGATCGCCCCGCCGGTGGACGCCAGTCCCATCCCTCCCCGGAACTGGGCAAAGACCGGCCAGCAGTGACCGGCCACCACCAGCCCGGCCGCCACCGCCGCCGCCCAATCAGGCTGGCCCAAACGGAGCGCCAGCCAGACCGGCAGGAAACCCTTCGCCAGGTCCAACAGTAGTACGGCCGCCCCCGCCGCCCACCCGGCCTGGCGGATGGTATTGGTGGTTGTGATGTGGCCCGAACCACTGTCACGCACGTCCACCCCCTTGACCAGGCGCGTAATCCACAACCCGAAAGGAAGGGAACCTGCCAGGTAGGCCAGGATCCAGTAGAAAATGGTCATTGCGGTCATCGAACCTCCTGCGTGGATGGGCTTCTGGAAGGGGTAACACCAGGTCCCAGGCGTCGTTGCTTCTTATGGTATAATCTCAGCCCGTGACTGGACCTGCCGGCGGCCAAACCTGCCGGTACGGAGACCTGCGAAAACCCTAGAAGGAGAAAGCATACGTCATGCCAATCGATAAGGAAGTAAAGACCAAGGTCATAACGGATTACCACCGCCACGAGACCGATACCGGTTCGCCGGAGGTCCAGGTTGCCATCCTAACCACCCGCATCCTGCACCTGACCGAACACCTGCGCTCGCACAAGCACGATGAAGCCTGCCGCAGGGGCCTGCTCCAGATGGTCGGGCAGCGCCGCCGGTTGCTGGCCTACCTGCGCAAGACGGAATACCAGCGTTACCTGGCCCTGACCGAACAGTTGAAACTCCGCCGCAAGTGATCTTGATCAGTACGCCCGGGTAGATGGGCAACCGCCCATCTACCTTTTTTATCCAACACCCGCCGGTCGGGAATTGAATAGCGCTGGCAACACCACCGGGATGTTACCGCCGCTCTTCAGTCCCTGAACTGGCGGGGAAACACAGGGCGGGATGGATTCCCGCCATAGACAGGAGAAAATTATGAAACCCGAAACCAAACGCTACACGACCACCGTGGGCAGCCGCACGGTTACCATTGAAACCGGTAAACTGGCCGCCCAGGCTGGCGGAGCCGTCACAGTCCACCTGAACGACTCCATCGTCTTCGCCGCCGCCACCATGGGCGGTGTGCGCGAAGGCATCGACTTCTTCCCCCTCAGCGTCGAATACGAAGAACGCATGTACGCCGGCGGCAAGATCCCTGGCTCCTTCTTCCGCCGCGAGGGACGCCCCTCCACCGACGCCATCCTGACCGCCCGGCTTACCGACCGGCCGCTGCGCCCGCTCTTCCCCGACGGGATGCGCAACGAAGTCCAGATCATCATGTACTCGTTCTCAGCCGACACCGAGAACCCGCTCGATATACTGGCGATCAATGCCGCCTCGGCCGCCGTCATGATCTCCGACATCCCCTGGAACGGCCCGGTCGGCGCGGTGCGCGTCGGGCGGGTGGACGGCGAGTTCATCGCCAACCCCACCTTCCCCGAAATGGACAAGTCCGACCTCGATCTGCGCATCGCCGGGACGCGGGAGGCCATCCTGATGGTCGAATGTGGCGCGGATGAAGTCCCTGAAGATGTGATGGTCGCAGCGCTGGAGTTCGGCCACCAGTCCATCCAGCCGTTGATCGACCTGCAACTTAAAATGCGGGAAGAAATAGGCAAGGCCAAGCGCGAGGCCGACTTCGCCCAGCCTGATGAAGCGCTGCAGGCTAAAGTACTGGCGCGCGTCAGCGGGGCGATGAACGACCTGCTCGACAAGCCGCTGATGAAAATGGAATTCTACGCCGGCATGGACGCCCTGCTGGCGGAAGTCCTGGCCGAGATGGTGCCTGTCGAAGGCGCTGCCGGAACAGAATCCGCCCCCAGCCTGGCCGACGCCAAGGAAGCCTTCGGCGAGGCTGAGAAGAAGATCGTCCGCCAGCGCATCCTGGAACTGGGCAAACGCCCGGACGGCCGCACCCCGGCCGAGATCCGCCCCATCTGGTGCGAGGTCGGCTTCAGCCCGCGGGCGCACGGCTCCGGCCTGTTCACGCGCGGCGAGACCCAGGTCCTGACCCTCGCCACGCTCGGTACGCTCTCCGAAGCCCAGGAATTGGATACGCTCACGCCAATCGACAGCAAGCGCTACATGCATCACTACAACTTCCCGCCCTTCTCCACCGGCGAGGCCAGGCCCCTGCGCGGGCAGAGCCGCCGCGAGACCGGGCACGGCGCGCTGGCCGAACGCGCCCTCGTCCCGGTCATCCCGGCCGAGGAATCGTTCCCCTATGCCATGCGGCTGGTATCCGAAGTGCTGGCCTCCAACGGCTCGTCCTCCATGGCCTCCGTCTGCGGTTCGACCCTGGCGCTGATGGACACCGGCGTGCCGATCAAGGCCCCGGTGGCCGGCGTAGCCATGGGACTGGTGATGGAGGGCGGACGCTACCAGGTGCTGACCGACATCCAGGGCGCCGAAGACCACCTGGGCGACATGGACTTCAAGGTCGCCGGGACCGCCGCCGGCATCACCGCCCTGCAAATGGACATCAAGATCTCCGGCCTGAGCGCCGCCATCATGAAGGAAGCGCTCGAACAGGCGCGCCAGGCGCGGCTCTTCATCCTGGACAAGATCCTGGAAGCCATCCCCGCCCCGCGCCCGGAACTGAAACCGCACGCCCCGCGCATCACCACCGTCAAGATCCCGGTCGACAAGATCGGCGCCATCATCGGGCCGGGCGGCAAGAACATCCGCGCCCTGCAGGAAGAGACCGGCACCAAGATCGACATCCAGGAGGACGGCACGGTCTACATTGCCTCCACCAACGGCGCCGGCGCCGAACTGGCGCGCGAGCGCATCGAAGGCATCACCGAGACGCCCCAGTTGGGCCGCATCTATACCGGCAAGGTGGTGCGGGTGGCCGATTTCGGCGCTTTCGTCGAGATCCTGCCCGGAACGGACGGCATGGTGCACATCTCACAACTGGACAGCGAGCGGGTCGAGAAGGTCGAAGATATTTGCAGGCTGGGGGACGAACTGACCGTGATGGTGACCGGTATCGACCCGATGGGCAAGATCCGCCTCAGCCGCCAGGCCGTACTCGAAGGTTGGACGATCGAGGAAGCACAGGAACGCGATAGCAAGAAGTCCGGCGGCGGGCGTCCAGGGGGAGGGCACCCCGGCGGCGGTGACCGGCGCGGGGGCCGCCCCGGCGGCGACCGTGATCGCCGTCCCAGCGGCGGCGGTTACAACCGCAGATAGTCAACCAGCCTTGCGAAGGTCGAAAGCCTTCGCAAGTTTTTTCTTGCCATGCTCACCCGCCTCCGCCTCGCCTTCTCCACCTACCCGCGCCAGTTCTGGCTGCTGGCAGCCGGCGTGCTCATCAGTTCCACCGGTTCCAGCATCATCTGGCCGTTCCAGTTGATCTACGCCAGCCAGGCGCTCCAGCAGCCGATCGCCGCCGTCGCCTCGTTGGTCAGCGTCAGTTCCTTCGCCGGGATGCTGGTCTCGTTCCTGGGCGGGTCCATCGCCGACCGTTTCGGGCGCAAACCGGTCATGTTCGCCGCCATCCTGGCGCATGGATTGGGATTCTTCCTGATGAGCCGCGCCGATACCTACCTCGGCTTCCTGCTGCCGATGACGGTCATGGGGGCGGCGATGCCCTTCCACGCCGTCGGCTCGGACGCCATGCTGGCGGACATGATCCCGTCCGCCGAACGCAACCGCGCCTATTCCATCCTGCGCATGTCCAGCAATGCCGGGATCGCCATCGGCCCGGCCATCGGCGGCTTCATCGTCTCGAAGTCCTACACCCTGGCCTTCTATGGCGCGGCGGGCGGGATGCTGCTCTACAGCCTGATCCTGCTCTTCCTCGTGCGGGAGACCCTGGCGCGCGGCGGGACCCGTCCAGGCGAATCCCTGCTGGCGAACCTGGCCGATTACAAACGCGTCCTGGCCGACCGGCGCTACATCCGGGTCGTCGCCGCCGTGACCTTCGGCATGATCGCCCCGCTGATGATGTGGACCCTGTTCGCGGTCTACACCAAGACAAACTTCGGCCTGCCGGAATATCTCTACTCGTGGCTGCCGATCACCAACGCCCTGATGTGCGTCTTTGTGCAGTACTTCGTCACCCTGTTCACGCGCAAACACGAACCGCTGCGCATGGCGGCGCTCGGCATGTTCGTCTATGCCCTCGGGGTGGGAAGCGTGGCGCTGATGGGCGGATTTGGGGGCTTCTGGGTCAGCATGGTCATCCTGACCTTCGGCGAACTGATCCTCATCCCGACTGGGACGACCTACGCCGCCAACCGCGCCCCGGCCGACTTGCGCGGCCGCTACATGACCATCTACTGGTTCACCTGGGGACTGGCGCGCGCCGCCGCCCCGCTGGTGGGCGGGTTCCTGAACGACGCCATCGCCCCCCGGGCGATCTGGATCGGCGGCTTGATCATCGGGACGGTGAGTACGGTACTACTTCTGGCGCTGGCGCGGGGGAAAGAGACCGAAAATGAAAACCCAGGCAAGATAGAGGCTGCCGGTTTTACCGATTGACCGCCAGCCTGGCGCTGCTGGCAGCCAATTTTCCCTATTTATGGAAGAAACTTAAGCCATTTTGGTTGTATACTGTTAGAGGTACTGCACCTTAACAATCACCTCGAACTTCTCCTATACTACTTGACTGACCATTTAGGTTCTATGGTCGCTGCCCTCGATTCGAGCGGGAACCTGCTGAGCCAGCAAAGGTACCTCCCCTTCGGCGAAGTGCGCGCCGATGTGGGCACAATTACCCAGACCGATTTCGGGTACACGTCACAACGGAATGTGGCCGATTTGGGGTTGATGGATTACCGGGAAAGATTTTATTCGCCCGTCTCGCTGGGGCGAGGTCTCCCGACCCGCCACAAACCATAACACGAAAAAGCAGTCCCGCGGTAGTTCATGCCGCGGTTTTTTCCATTCCTCAAACCGCTGCGAACGAGTACAGGTAGGCATCATCGAGGGCTTAACCAGTCAAGCGCTGGCGTTTATTACATTTCCAGGTCGAAGAAGGCGCCAGCATTTACCACAGATAGTAATTAATGTTACAGCGCAAGGTTCGGAGCGCGAGTAGCCAATTGGGCCAATTTAGCCTTGCGGTGAGAAAGATAAGCGACAAGGTTTCGCCTCTGGTAGTATCGCACTTGATCTAAAGAAGCCTGAATATCAAGGACAGGCTTTGGCAAAACTCTGGACAGTAATAGTCGGATTTG
>VGNO01000158.1 GCA_016865985.1 Chloroflexota bacterium
CGGCCTGGCCCCGGTTCTCGGAAAACAGGCAATCGCCGCTGGTTACTCCCCGATGGCGGTGGTCGCTTTCCGGACATCGCTGGCTGCCATCCTGCTCTTCCTGATCTTCCTTTTTTTTAACCGAAGTTACCTCTACATTTATCCTGCCGGGTTGCTGGGATGCGGGTTGGCTGGGGCGATCAACGGTTTGGGTTCGTTGTTATTCTACATGTCCCTCGGTACCCTCGATGCCAGCATTGGCAGCCTGCTCTATTCTCTCTACCCGGTATTCCTGGTGGGTTGGTTGCTGCTGGACCGCCAGCCGCCTTCCCGGATCACCCTCCTGCGGGTGGCGCTGGCAACCCTTGGCGTCGTCCTGCTGACCGTCGCTGCGCCCGGCGGCGTCTCATGGATCGGCGTCTGCCTGATGTTGCTGGCCTCGGCTTTGTACGCCTTGCACCTGCCGGTCAACCAGCATGTACTGTACGACATCCCCTCCCCCACGGTTACTTTCTACACCCTGCTCGCCATGAGCATCGTTGTCCTGCCTGCCTACTTTCTCTTCGACCGGCAGTTTCCGGCAATCGGCGCTCCCTTATGGCCGGTTCTGGCGCTGACAATGGTGACATTCCTCTCGCGCCTGACTCTCTTTGCAGGGGTCAAAAAACTGGGAGGCATGCAGACCGCCCTGCTGGGCTTGAGCGAACTTTTCGTGACCATCCTCGTCAGTCACCTCTGGCTGGGCGAGGCGATGGACGCCATCCAGTGGGTCGGTGCAGCGCTGCTCGGCGCCAGCCTGGTGCTGGTGGGGTTGGACCGGATTGGGGCCGAGCGACCTCGCAGTCCCGGGGGGTGGCTGTCCTGGCTGCGTTCCCGGAATAGCGCGCCTGGCATCACCTGGGGACCCCACGATTAGTTATTGCCGGCTTCCTTTTCGAATATATACCCTGTCCCGCGCACGCTGACCAAACGCTCTCCAAGCGTAGGGGCATCCTCGAGTTTCTGGCGCAACCGGCTGACCAGCGGACGCAGGATTTCCGGGGCTTCATGTTGGGAGGTGACGTAACCCTGGACCATCAGTACCAGGTCGCGGTGGGTGAAGACTTTACCCGGGTTTTCCACCAGTATGCGAAGCAACCGGCCCTCGGCTGGCGTGAGAGAGATCTGGAGGTTGCCGGTAAAGATCATGCGCCGTGAAAAATCCACGGTCGTATCGCCAACCTGGATCGCCACCGGACCGTCTTCGTCCTCCGGCGGCTGTCCCTGCATCATTGATTCCAGGCGCGCCTTGCGGTGCGCCAGGCCGCGTTCGACGCTGGCGATGATCTGGCTTGGGGTGGCAGGTTTCAACAGGTAATCGTGCACCCGCTGGCGGAGCGCCTCGATCGCGGTCTCCATCGAACCGTGGGCGGTCAATAATACAATCTCGGTATCCGGGGAGACCTGGCCGACCACCTTGGAGACATCGAGACCGCTCATGCCCGGCATGCGCAGGTCGAGCACCATCAGGTCGACCGGGTTGAGCCGGACATAGTCGACCGCCGCTTCCCCGCTACCAAGCGCGATGACGTGGTATCCATCCAGTTTCAGGATGTCGGTCAAAGTCTGGCGTTCCACCGGTTCATCGTCCACGACCAGGATACTGGCTTTCATGGGTTATTTTCCCTTTTGGCAGGCAACAGGACTCGGAAACAGGCGCCCGGGCCGCGGTCGTAGAGCAAATCAAGACTACCTCCGTGTGCAACCACGATCCCATAACTGATCGATAGTCCCAGCCCGGTGCCCTGCTCCTTCCGGCTGTAGAATGGCTCGAAAATCCGGGTGCGGTCCCCGGCCGGGACCCCCGGCCCAGAATCATGAAAAACAATCTCCACCATCTCGCGCGCCAGCCTGGCGTTGATGCGCAGTTCCCCCCCCTGCGGCATGGCATCATAGGCATTCAAGACAAGGTTGATGAAGACCTGCTGGATCTGGTCTCCCACCACCAGGATGGGAGGGAGGCGGGAAGAGATGCCGGCGGAAACTCGGATGCCGCGCTCGTCCAATTGGGAGGAGAGCAGACCGATTACTCGGCGCAGCATGCTGGCGATATCGATCCTCTCCGGATTCGATCCGCTCGGCCTGAAGATATCCAACATGCGTTGGACGGTCTGCATCAACCGGTCCAGCTCGATCTGCGCCATGTCCAGGTACTCCTGCCGCTTCAGGTCCGGCGCTTCCGGGCGGGCAGCCAGGTGCAGGCAATTCTGAACCGCCTGGAGAGGGTTGCTGACCTCGTGGGCGATGGAGGCGGTCATCCGCCCAACGGCTGCCATCTTTTCAGCCCGTACCAGCGCCTGCTGGGAATCCTCAACCTGGCGGACATAGGTACGTAGTTCGGCATACAAACGGGCGTTCTCCATTGCGACCGCAGCCTGGCGGGTGAGGAGCAGGAACATCTCCCAATCCACTTCCCTGAATGGCGCTTCCCCGGCGCGACGGGCAACAGCCAGCAGGCCGTGAAACTTCTGGCGGGAAAGGGGCGTGATCATCATGGACGACAGGCCTGCCTGGCGGACTTCCTGCTGCAGCCCTGTCTCGCCAGGCCCGGAGGCGTTCACCAGCAGGGGGAGTCCACCGACCTCCACTTTTTCCAGGATGGCTGGAGTGCGTTTATCCAGGGACAGCGCCCGGCCGCGCTCGGTCACCACAATCAACCCCGCCTGCTCCTCGCCACCCTGGAGCAGCGCTGCGAAATCACATCGCAACGAGCCGGTAACGGCATTCAGGATCAAGTCCAGCAGCGGTTCGAGGCGGGTTTCTGCCAGGAGCGTTTCGGAGATGTCGAATAACGGGCGGATGGCGAGGCTGCGGGCAACGTCCCGTTTCTTCTGGCTGTCAGAAAGCACCTGGGTCACCGACTGTACCAGTTCATCCGTCTTTTCGAACGGTTTCAGGATCAGGCCATCCACACCCTGGCGCATGGCCTGGACAGCCATTTCGACAGTCCCGAAACCGGTCATGACCAGGATGGCAGCATCCGGCTGCAGTTCGCGTACCCGGGAGAGAAGGTCGAAACCGCTCATCCCCGGCATGCGGATGTCGACCAGCAACAAGTCGATCGGTTCCTGCTGGGCGTATTCGACAGCCGCCAGAGGGTCGGTCTGGGTGGCGACCGAGAAACCAGCGCGTTTCAGGAGCCGCTCGCAAAGTCTGGTGATACCCGGTTCGTCGTCCACCACGAGGATCTGTTTGGCAGTCATTCTTCCTCCTGCACCGGCATCCAGACACTGAACACGGATCCCTGCCCGACTTTGCTCTCGACATCGATGCTGCCGCCGTGGTCTGCGACGATCCCGTATGAAACGGACAGACCAAGCCCGGTACCGCCTTCCTGGTTCCGGGTGGTGAAGAAGGGTTCAAAAATTCGGTCCAGGTTATCCTCCGGTATGCCTATGCCAGTATCCATCACGCGCACTATCACCCAGTCCCGGCCATCCCGGTTCTGGAGCAGGGTCGATAGGGCCAGTTCCCCTCCCCGCGGCATGGCGTGCAGGGCATTATGGACCAGGTTCAGCAAGACCTGCTTGATCTGGTTGCGGTCCATCAGGACCCACGGTAATTGCTCGGCGAGGTCGGTACGGATTTCCACTCCACTGGTATGAGAAAGGTGACCAACGAGCGCCAGAACATCCGAGACAACTTCGTTCATGTCCGCCCTGGCCTGTACGCTTTCGGACTGGCGGGAAAAATCGAGCATCCGGCGAACGACGCTGCGCGCCCGTTGGGCTTCGCGCAACACCAGTTCCAGGTCGGCGCGCCGGGATGAACCTTGCTCCAGTCCCTCGATTGCCAGTTCGGTAAATCCTGCAACGGTTGTCAGGGGGTTGTTGAGTTCGTGGGCAATCCCGGCTGCCATCTCGCCTACCGCCGCCATCTTGGCCGCCTGGAACAGCCGGCTCTCCGCCATACGCTGCGCCTCGATCCGCTGTTGGAGTTCCACCCTGGCCGCCTGCAACTCGTGGATCGAATGTTGGAGTTGCCGGTAACGGCGGGCGCTCGATATGACACTTGCCAGCACCCCCGCCAGCGATTCCAATACAAGGCGGTCGTTCTGGAGGAAAGCGCCTTTGCGCTGGCACTCCACATCGATAACGCCGAGAGTGTCGCTGCCGTCCCGCAGGGCAATGCATAATTCCGAACCTGCGTTCCATCCGGGCAGGGGTTTGTATTGGACGTTCTTGGACACATCGTTGACCAGCATGCTCTCACCGGTCTGGAAAACCTGCCCGGTAATGCCTTCCTTTCCTTCCATCGAGGAGTAGCGGAGCGCTTCCCGGACCAGGTTCCCGGCTTTACCTGCAATCCCAGCGATGGACAATCCGCCAGAAATCGGATTTACCAGCAGCACACCCACAAAATCGAAGGCGCTATTCCTGGCGATCAGTTCGGTCGTAATCCGGGCGATCTCCCCTTCATCCGTCTGGCCGAGGATGCGCTGTACGACCTGGTGGATGAATTCCAGGTTGTGAGCCCTTGCTTCCGCCTCCTGGCGCAGGCGGCTATTTTCCACCAGGCCTGCCAAATGGCTGGCAATGACAACCAGGAGATGCTCGTCGTACACGGAGAATGCATTCACCCTGGCGCTCTCCAGGCCGAGCACACCAGTCAACTGGCCGCGAAACTTGATCGGCGCCAGGAGGGCAGAGGCAGCATCCTCGTAGACCCTGACAAGGCCGGGATGTTGGCTGAAATCCTCCACCCGGATGTTGTTGCCTTTTTCCAGCGACCGGTATAACAGCGACGAGGATACTGGCATGGAGTGCAGCGCTATCCGGCCCTCGCGCTCCTCGTATTGCTGGAGGGTTTGGCCATCCGGCGCCAGCATGGAGAGGATCACCATCTCCGTCTGGAAGGCACGCTTCAAAAGACCGAATACCCGGGGAGGGATCTGCCCTGGTTCGATGGCAGACGAGACGGTCAGAACGAAATCATTCAGCAATCCCAGCCGGCGCAGGTGTTCCGACAGATTGGCAAATGCGATATTCTCCTCCACGCTGGATGCCAGGCGTACGGACAGTTGGGAGAGTGTTTCCTGTTCCTGGAGATTGAAAGGCGCCTCCCGCCACAGGGCTGTCATCGCGATTAATCTCTGACTGATCATGAGCGGGAAGAGCGCCCAGTGTTGCGGGTCGCCGTCCTCTCCAGATAGCGGACGGATCGTCCACTCCAGGGAACCGCGCTGCACTATCAACCCGGAGCGGGTCTGGAGCGCTTTGCGCACCAGGCTGTTCGAATCGAGGGCGAACTCATAATCCAACCCGGCGGCACAGCCTGCTTCGGCCTTGATCGTCAGGAGATCCCCCTGGCGGATCGCCAGCCAGCCACCATCGCAAGGGACGTACTCGCGGAAAGTTTGGAGTGTCTTCTCCAGAGCCTGCCCAAGGCTGTCGGACATCCCGATCCGCATGTCCGGCAGCCCGGCCAGCAGCCCGCCGGCAGTGAGTTCCTGGAAACTGGATGCCGCCAGGATGCGCCAGAAGTGGATCCCATCCGGTCCAAGACGGTCCGCTCCGATCACCAGCAAGCCCTGGAAGAAGGGATTGGGAAATAGATAGAGGCGCTGAACGCCAAGACCCGGAGTGCGGCTGGCTGAACGCTCACGCCGTCTGGCGCTCGATACTGCACCACCGACCCACGCGATAAAATCTTCCTTTTCCAGCAATCCTGTCAGAGCGGCTGCCTGGCGCTTTTTCATCCCGCATGCGACCAGGATCGTCCATCCGCCGGAGACACGGCTGACTTGCGCCGCCCAGGCAGCGCCTGTCAGGCGGCATGTTTCCCGTAACTGGTATTCCTTGGGGCTGGTGGTCATGCTGTCATCCTTGGGTGATTATAACAAATCCGGAATGGTACAATTGTTTTCCCTATGGACGCTCCCTATGATCTTGAGGTCATCGGCGGTGGATTGGCTGGCTGTGAAGCCGCCTGGCAGGCTGCCCGGCGTGGACTGCGCGTCCGGCTCTCCGAGATGCGCCCGGAAATATCCACCGGCGCCCACCAGACCGGCTGGCTGGCGGAACTGGTCTGCTCCAATTCCCTCGGCTCGAACCAGCCGGACCGGGCATCAGGCGTGCTCAAGAACGAACTGCGCCGCCTGGGGTCCCTGTTGCTGGAATGCGCTGAGCAGGCGGCCCTTCCAGCCGGAAGCGCCCTGGCGGTCGACCGGGAGTTATTCGCCCGGCTGGTGACCGATGCCGTCAGTTCCCACCCCAACATCCAGGTCGAACGGCGAGAGGCAACAACCATCCCGGCTGGAGCGGCCATCATAGCCAGTGGTCCGTTGACCTCGCCGGCGCTCTCACAGGCCATCGCATCCCTGACCGGCGCAGAACACCTGTATTTCTACGACGCCATCGCCCCGATCGTCCATGCTGATTCCATCGACATGCGGACTGCCTTCCGCGCCTCGCGCTACGGCAAGGGCGATTCCGATTCCGGCGATTACATCAATTGTCCCTTCCGGCAGGATGAATACGA
>VGNO01000159.1 GCA_016865985.1 Chloroflexota bacterium
GCTGCATTGGGCGTGGTGTTGGGCCGCCTGTTGGGTAAGCGGGTGATCGTCACCCTGCATGGCCTGGGGACGCTCGACTCCTCGGTCTCGAAGCACATCCTGTGGCGTCTTTACCGCTTTGTCTCCCTGAAATGGGCGGACATCATCATTGCCACCAGCGCCGAGATGGCGCAGGTGGCAATGCGATTTGCCCCGCAGGAGCGGGTTGTTGTCATCCCCAACGGCGTGGATACGGACCGCTTCGCCCCCCGCACCCGCCCACCGACAGGGGATGAAATCGTCATCCTGACCATGCGCCGCCTGGCGCCCAAGAATGGGGTGCAGTACCTTGTGGAAGCGGCCCCGCTCATCCTGGAAGCCGTCCCGCAGGCCCGTTTCTGGTTGACGGGGGAGGGGAAACTGGAAGCCCACATCCGGCGGCGGGTGGCCGAATTGGGGTTGGAGCCGTTTGTCCATTTCCTGGGCATCGTCGCCCACGACCAGACACCCGGCTACTATGCCCAGGCGGACATCGTGGTCTTCCCCTCCAGCGCTGAGTCGACCAGCCTGGCCTGCCTGGAAGCCATGTCCATGGAAAAGGCGGTGGTCGCCAGCCGTCTTTCGGCATACCGGGAAATGCTCGGCGATGACGAACTTGGCCTGCTGGTGCCGCTCTTCGAACGGGAAGCCTCCGACTACAACGCCCCGCTCACCCTGCCGCCGGAACGAATCCAGGCCCTGGCTTACGCTGTCATCCGCCTGGCCCAGGACCCGCCCCTGCGCCAGAGACTGGGACAGGCGGCGCGCGCCTTCGTTATGGCGGGTTACGACTGGCGCCTGGTTGCAGCCAGGACCGCCCGTTTGTACGGATCCCCCGGAGGCGCCCGGTGAAGGTTGCCGTCGTCTCATCGTCTGCCATACCTTCGGACCGGGCGAACAGCATCCAGGTAATGAAGGTCTGCCAGGCGCTGGTGCAGTTGGGGCACGCGGTCACCCTGCTGGCGCCCGATACCGGCCAGCAGGCGGCCGACCCGCAGCAACTGGCGCTGCATTACGGCCTGTTGGAAACCATCCCGCTCGCCCCGGTCGCCGCTCCCTCCCGCCGTTCATTCGCCTGGCTTGCCGCCCGGCGCGCCCGCCGCCTGGGAGCAGATCTGCTCTACACCCGCCTGCTCCCGGTTGCCGTCCTGGGGTTGTTGCTGCGCCTGCCGGTCGTCCTGGAAGTGCACGAAATGCCCGCGGGGAATTTCGGCCCTTCCTGGTTCCGCCTCTTCCTGTGCATCGGCGGGTGCAAACGCCTCCTGTTGCTGACGGAAGCCCTGCGCGCCGCCCTGCGGCAGGTGTACCGCCACCCCCTGCCGGATGGGATGGTCCAGATCGCCCCCAGCGGCGTCGACCTCGAACGTTTTAAAGGCCTCCCGGACCCGGAAACGGCGCGCCGCACCCTCGGCCTGCCGCCCAGGCCGACAGTGGTCTGCACCGGGCATCTCTACGCCGGGCGCGGGGCGGAAATATTCCTGCAACTGGCTCCGCAGATGCCTTCTGTGCATTTCCTGTGGGTCGGCGGCCGGACGGAGGATGTCCACCGCTGGCGGGAACGCGCCGGGGGGATCTCCAACCTGACGTTCACCGGTTTTATCCCCAACCGTGAACTCCCGCTATACCAGGCGGCGGCAGACATCCTCGCCATGCCGTACCAGGCGGCAGTGGCCGGCAGCAGCGGCGGCGACATCGCCGGCGTCTTCAGCCCAATGAAGATGTTCGAGTACATGGCCTGCGGACGTCCCATCCTGTGCAGCGACCTGCCCGCCCTGCGGGAAGTCCTGGACGGCGGTATGGCCATCTTCTGTCCGCTGGATGCCGGCCCGGTGCCTGGAGACCGGATGCTTGCAGCCTGGCAGGCGGCCATCGAGACATTACTGACGGACAAGGTTTTTGCTACCTCGCTGGCCCACACCGCCCGCCGGGCGGCTGCCGGGTATACCTGGCTGGAACGCACCCGCCGGGCGTTGGAAGGATTCGGAGTCTGCCATGGATAAATGCAGGGAATGGTTGGGCGATTTGCGCTGGACGCTGCCCGTGAGCCTGGCGCTGGGCCTTGGCCTGTCCCTGCTGGATGGCGCAGCAGATTGGCGGCCCGGGTGGGGGGCATACGCTTTCCTGTTGCTCCTGGTTGCCAGCCTGCTGCTCCTGGCCTGGCGTTCGGCCGGGGGAGGCAGGTTCCTGGCCGGGATGTTGTTCCTGGCATTCCTCCTGCGTCTTGGCCTGGGCGTGGCATTCACCTTCCTCCAGCCGCAGACCGGTTACGACGCGCCGATCTACCAGGCCGGCTACACCTACGTGGATGCCTACCAGCGGGATGTGATAGCCTGGGAACTGGCCGCCTCAGGCCAATCCCTGAGCGTTATCTTCGGCAAGGAATACGCCCTCGTGGACCAGTATGGCGGGATGTTGGGCTTCTCGGCGCTGGCCTACCGTTACCTCAGCCCGGATGCCCACCGTCCGTGGCTTGTCATCATCCTGTCCGCCGGGGCGTACGCCCTCAGCCTGGCCTTCGCCTGGCGTGCCGCCCGCCTGGTGTTCGGTGAGAAGGTGGCCCGGCCGCTCGCCTGGATCTATGCCCTGTATCCCGAAACGCTCATGCTGGGCAGTTCCCAGATGCGCGAGCCTTTCCTGATGTTGTTCATTGCCCTGGCGTTCTGGGGCGTGGCAGCCTGGCAGGAGGGACGCAACCGCCGGGCATGGGTCTGGCTCGGCTTTGGCCTGGCCGGGATGCTGCTCTTCTCGCCCGGGGTGGCGGTGGCGGCATTGGTCATCCTGGCCGGCTGGCTGCTGCTGGGCAGTCGTGGCCGGGTATCCTGGAAGGCGATGCTCCTCGCCGGCCTGGCCATCCTGGCCGCCCTGGGTCTTTTCTCGTGGGCCATCGGGCGGGTCGGTTCCGTCAGCGCTGATTCTGTTTTCCAGCAGATATACGACTGGTTCCGCTATACCGCCCGATGGGACACATACGAATTGGAGCAGATCTCGCCCTGGGTGGACCCGCTTTTCAAACAATTACCCGAATCGCTGCACCTGCCATTCGTGGTGGTTTATGGCTTCCTGCAACCCGTCCTGCCGGCCGCCTTGATCGAACCGGCGCCCTGGCTGCCACATACGGTCAGCATCCTGCGCGCACTGGGCTGGTATTCACTGGCGCCGCTGATGGCATCTGGTCTACTGGCGGCGTTCAGGGTCGCCGACCGGCGCCTGCGCCGTCTCTGGCTGTGGGGCGGGCTGGCCAGCATCGGCTGGATCGCCCTGTCCGCTTTCCGCTCCGGCGGCGACTTGTGGGACAACCCCCGCTACCGCGCCATCTTCCTGCTCTGGCAGGCGCTGCTGGCGGCGCAGGCGTTGCCCTGGCAGCGCGGGAAGCGCGGTCCCTGGCTGGGGCGTTTCCTGGTCGTGGAGGGGATATTCCTGGCCTTTTTCACTGAATGGTATATTGCGCGTTATGCAGCGCCAATCCCGACCCTGCCGTTCTGGGCCATGGTATCTGCCATCGTCGGTCTCAGCCTGGCCGTCCTGCTCGGCGGTTGGGGGTGGGATATCTGGCGCGCCAGGAGGAAACCGGGCCGGGAGGGAAAATCTGGGTTATAATTCAACTATTGAATTATAGAATGTACTAAAGGAGGCTGATTTGCCTACTGCATTGGTTACCGGCGTCACCGGTCAGGATGGTTCATACCTGGCAGAGTTGCTGCTCGGCAAGGGCTACCAGGTGGTCGGAATGGTGCGCCGTTCCAGCACGGTAACATTCGAACGCATCCAGCACATCCAGGATGATCTCATCATCGTCCAGGGCGACCTGCATGACCAGAGTTCGCTGGTTTCCATCCTGGAGGAACATAAACCGGATGAGGTCTATAACCTGGCAGCCCAGTCATTCGTCCCAACCTCCTGGAGCCAGGCGGTCCTGACCGGCGAGGTGACCGCCATGGGCGTCACCCGCATGCTCGAAGCCATCCGCCTGGTGGATCCGAAGATCCGCTTCTACCAGGCTTCCAGCAGCGAGATGTTCGGCAAGGTGGTGGAAGCGCCGCAGCGGGAGAGCACGCCATTCTATCCGCGCAGCCCGTACGGGGTGGCGAAGGTCTACGGGCACTGGATCACGGTCAACTACCGCGAATCATATGGATTATTCTCGACCTCCGGGATCCTGTTCAACCACGAGTCGCCGCGCCGCGGGCTGGAATTCGTCACCCGCAAGATCTCCCATGGTGTGGCTCGCATCAAGCAGGGCCTGGCAGAAGAACTGCGGCTGGGCAACCTCGATGCCCGCCGGGACTGGGGTTTCGCCGGGGACTACGTGGAGGCCATGTGGCTCATGCTTCAGGCAGAGACCCCCGGCGATTTCGTAGTCGGCACCGGGGAGACCCATTCCGTGCGCGAGTTTTGCGAGATCGCCTTCGGCCATGTCGGCCTCGACTACCAGAAATATGTCGTCCAGGACCCGCGCTTCTACCGCCCGGCTGAGGTGGACCTGCTGATCTCCGACCCTGCCCGCGCCCGGTCGATGCTCAAATGGCAGCCCAAGGTAGGTTTCAGGCAACTGGTGGAGATGATGGTGGATGCGGATGTGACAAGAATCGGCGACACGAGCCGTGTGTAACGGGAGTAGTTACTACTGATTCATTAGGAAAGGTGGAAGGACATGAGATGCCATCTCTCATTATCACACGTATAAACGAGGATTCTATTTCTCCTGCCCGCCCAATAAATGGTAGAATAGCGGAGAATCCTTGCGTGAAAGGCGGAGCGAGCGAAATTCCATGACAGGTGAAACCTCTTCTAAAAAGAACTTCGGCTTGATAGGCGCCGGGGGTTATATCGCCCCCCGGCATATGAAGGCTATTCGTGATACTGGGAACTGCCTGGTTGCCGCTGTAGATCCCAAAGACTCAGTAGGTATCCTCGATCAATTCGGTTTTGATGTCAGTTTCTTTACGGAGATTGAGCGGTTTGACCGCCATCTGGAGAAACTGCACCGGGGCTCGCCAGAGAGTCGGATCCATTATGTCAGCATCTGTTCGCCCAACTACTTGCACGATGCGCATTGCCGCCTTGCGCTCCGGGCAGGCGCGGATGTCATTTGTGAAAAACCATTGGTAATCAACCCTTGGAATCTTGACGCTTTGGAGGAAATCGAATCGGAAACCGGGCAAAGGATCAACACGGTCTTGCAATTGCGCCTGCACCCTGAACTTGTGAAGTTAAAAACAGATATCGGCAAATCTTTGCAAAACAGCCAAAGAGAAGTGATCCTGACATACATTACCGGCCGGGGACGTTGGTATCACGTATCTTGGAAAGGGCAGGGTGATAAGTCGGGGGGGATTGCCACGAATATTGGGATCCATTTTTTTGATCTATTACTGTGGTTGTTTGGCTCGGCAGGTGATGTGAAATTGTATCAAGCTGACAATCACCGCATGAGTGGGTTTATAGACTTGGAACACGCCCGTGTACGCTGGTTCTTATCTGTCGACCCGGGTGACCTTCCCCAAGCAGCAGCACACGCGGGGAAATCCACCTACAGGTCGATTTCGGTGGATGGTCAGGAAATAGAGTTTTCAGAGGGATTTACCGACCTGCATACACAGGTTTATCGAACAATCCTGGCGGGTACTGGTTTCGGTATCACCGACGCGCGGGCATCGATTGAATTAACTCATCGGATACGCACTGTGCCAATAGTTTCTCCGGACGAACTTGCTCACCCAATATTATCGCGAGGTTGATTATTGTGGAATATTTCGTTCATGAATCGAGCTATGTTGATGAGGGCGCAGTAATAGGCATCGGGACCAAAATATGGCATTTTTGTCACGTAATGGCTGGCGCCCGCATCGGCAGGAATTGCGTTATTGGGCAAAATGTATTCATTGCCAGCCACGTTGATATCGGGAATAACGTGAAGATCCAAAATAATGTGTCTCTATACACAGGCGTCAAGGTCGATGATGATGTCTTCTTGGGTCCGTCCATGGTTTTTACTAATGTAATCAACCCCCGCAGCCACATCAACAGGAAAGAGGAATATCAACCTACCCAGATCGGAAAGGGGGCAAGTGTTGGAGCAAATGCCACACTTGTATGTGGTATCAACCTGGGTCAATACTGTTTCATCGGAGCTGGTTCAGTCGTTACCCATGATGTACCGGACTTTGCGCTTGTTTATGGGAATCCGGGTAGGGTTCAAGGCTGGATGTGCGCGTGCGGTAACCGTCTGACGTTCCAATCGCAAGACAATCCGGAACTGGCACAATGTAAATACTGTGGAAGAACATATCAAAAACGAGAGCAAGAAATAAGCACGATCGGGGCTGAATAATATGAACATTCCTCTTGTTGACCTGACGGCTCAATACCATGCCATCAAACCAGAAATAGACGATGCTGTTTTGAAAGTGATCGAATCGGGCCA
>VGNO01000160.1 GCA_016865985.1 Chloroflexota bacterium
CCAGGCCATCGCGGACGTTGAAATCCGTCTCACCCTTCGGTTTTACGAATCCGCCCAAGGGCAGCCAGTTCATGGTGAACTCGGTGCCGGGGAGGATCTCACGGACATTCCCCTGGATTCGCCTGTCGCCAATCCCCGCCGGGCAATTCTCCTGCCGGATGGACGGATCCTGGTTTTCTTCAGCGGCTGCAAGGGTGATGGATTTGAGTACCAATCCCTTCCGTCCCTCGACGGCAATCACATCCACGCTGCGGCCGGTGAAAGTCCGGGGATCGAATGGGAATTTATGGTTGGCAGGGATGTGGATCGTGTGCTCTCCGACCGTAAGGCGGCCTTTCCCGCGCCAGAATGCGAACAGGCGGGGCGGGAGGCCGAAGCCGAACTCCTCCACCGGCGCCTTGCAGATGCGGCAGGCCAGGAAATGCCCCAGTTCGTGGACGAAGATGACGACCGCTAGGGCGATTACGAATTCGAATATGAATTGGATGGACATGTCTCATACCATTAGGGAATTGTCTGCGCCAGCGGATTCCTGCCTGGCGCAGCGGGTTGATTATATCCTTTTTTGCATTGGCTAGTCCGGGGCAGCCAGGCGGGCGGGACCGCCCACCCCGGCCTGGCGCACTTCCCGGACCCCGGGAATGCCTGCCAGGAGACGGGCAGCCTCGGCGGCTGAATCCGCTTCGCAGATCACATGGATGTTCGGGCCGGCATCCATCGTGTAGGCGGCCGGGAGCCCCTTCCGCCGCCATTCCACTACTGTCCGCATGACAGATAGGCTCGTTTCCAGCCAGTAGAAGAGGGGTGGGGAGGAGGTCATCATGACGGCATGCATCAGGTTCGAGTCCAGTTCGATGCCATCCGCCAGGGATTGGAAATCCCGCTGCCGGATGGCCGTTCGGCAGGCATCCAACCTGTGTTCCGCGTCCGCTACGCGTGCCGACTGTAGGATGCTGGTGGGAGCCAGGGTGTGGCCTTCGGTGGAGCCGGTCGGTTTATGCTCGGAACTGACGATCGCCAGGCAATCCACCAGCGGCCAGTGTTCGGGCGGGGCGAGCGAAACAGCGAACGAATCCATGTCGCCGCTTCCAGCCAGCCATTCGACGAAACCGCCCGGCACCGAGCGGCAGGCCGAACCGGAGCCGCGCCGCGCCAGCCGCGAGAGGTCCGCTTCGGCCAGGTCCAGCCCGGCGGCGTGCGTCGCGGCCAACGCCAGCGCTCCAAACGCCGACGCCGACGAGGCGATCCCGGCCCCGGTTGGGAAGTTGTTCGCGCTGACCACGTCGGCGCGGAAGTCGAATCCGGCCATGTGGCGGACCAGGTCGAGAAATTCGGAGACACGTTTCAGGCCGGAGCCGCTAACCGGCGAACCATTCAAAGTGAAGATGTCTTCACCCGTCACTCGTCTCTCGTCCCACGTCACCCGCGTCCGCGTTTCGAGACCTGCCAGGTTCACCGAAATCGAGCCGTTGGCCGGCAGGCGCAGGGCGTCGTCCCTGTTGCCCCAGTATTTGACGAGGGCGATGTTGGGGTGGGCGAAGGCGGAGCAGGGTCGAGGCGATGTCATTTCATTGCCGATAAACTGCCGATGGATTGCCAATAAATTGCCGATAATTTGTAGGCGCGTTTGCGGCGGGAGGGGTCGGCGGCCACGAGCCAGCCGTCCGCCGTCCATTCTTGCAGCAGGTTGCGCGCCATGCGGTCCGAAAGCCCCAGCGCCTCGGCCACCTGCGAGGCGGTGATCTCCTCCCGCCGGGCAAACAGGCCTAGGACGAGTCGGGCGCGGCGGTCCAGCCTCCGCAAGTGTTCCGGTTCGGGCGCGGGCGGCGACGCTTTCAGGCGCAGGGCTTCGTCACGCGCCGCGCCGAACACGCCTGCCAGAAGGCTGGTGAAGTAGGCCAGCCAGGGAGTCAGGTCGGCATCTGCGCGGCCCTCGTAGTAGTTGTGATGCGGGTGGGCGGCCAGGTCGCGGGCGTGATGTTCTTCGAGCGAAAAAAATCCGTGCAGGCCGTATCCGCCGCGGTGCAGGAGGAAGGTTGCCAGCAGGCGGGCGGTGCGGCCGTTGCCGTCGTAATACGGGTGGATGGTGACGAACTGGTAGTGCGCCAGCCCGGCGACGACCGGGACCGGCGTCTTTCCCTGCTCCGCCCAGTTCACCCAGTTGACGAGCGCCGCCATCAGCGCGGGGACATCCTTCGCTTCCGGCGGAAGGTAGACGATGTTCCCACTGGCCGAATCGCGGATGCCGTTCTGCCTGTCGCGATACGGGGTGGGCGCGGCCCTCGTCCCGTATTCGACCAGCGCGTGCAGGCGGCGGACCAGTTCCCCGGTGATAGGTTTTTGCTGCGCGGCCCATTCCTCCACCCGCAGCAGGGCATTCCAGTAGTTGCGCACCTCGCGCACGTCGCGTTCCCTGCCCCGGATTTTGGCGTCCTTTTCCGCGATCACCTGCGCGGCTTCTTCGAGCGTCAGGCGGTTGCCTTCGATGCGCGTGGAATAGTGCGTGGCGCGGATGCGCGCCCGCTGGCGCAACTCGGCCTCGGCCGCCGCGGGCAGCGGATTCTGCTCCACCACGGCGCGGGCGGCTTCGATGTCCATCAGTCCGCGGGCGAGGGAGGATGTGAGGGTGTAGTTGGGACGCCAGGGGGGAGGCGGGTTGCTCATGCCCCAATTATAGAGCATTTCAAGCGAAGAGGATGAATTGGCGCGGTTGTCCCAGTATTTGACGAAGGCGATATTGGGGTGGACGAGGGAGGATGAGGGGCGAGGCGTGAGAGACATGGATGGCTGAAGAGAGTTCATAGCAGGGAAACATGGCAAAAAAATCGACCTGCCTTGCGGCCAGGTCGATGATGGTTGGGATCCAGGGACACAATGGCGGTTACGCCACTTCGAGGTAGCGCTCCACTTCCCAATCGGTGACATGGATGCGATATTCATCCCATTCTGCCCATTTGGCGCGTCGGAAGGCCTCGTAGGTCTCGGGACCCAGCGCGCCTTGGATGATCAGATCGGTCTCCAGTTCGCGCAAGGCTTCAGCCAGCGAGCCGGGCAATTCCTTGACGCCCATTTCTTTGCGCTCATCCGGGGTCAGGTGGTACAAGTTGACATTGTTCAGCGGTGCGGGCGGGGTCATGCCTTTATCGACCCCATCCAGGGCCGTGGCTAGCATGGCGGAGAATGCCAGGTATGGATTGGAAGACGGGTCCGGGAACCGTAGTTCAGCGCGCACTGCCTTTTCGCGGCCTTCGGTGTGGCGCGGGATGCGGATGAGGGCCGAGCGGTTGATCTGTGCCCAACCGATATAGACCGGCGCTTCGTAACCGGGGACCAGTCGTTTATACGAGTTGACGGTCGGGGCGACGATCGCCGCCAGGGCGCGGGCGTGCTCCAGTTGGCCGGCTATAAATGAGTAAGCCAGTTTGGAAAGCCGGTAATCGTCCTTGGCATCAAAGAAGAGGTTGTTCCCCTTTGTATCGAAAATGGATTGGTGGCAATGCATCCCGGAGCCGTTGATGCCGAAGATCGGCTTGGGCATAAATGAGGCGGCCAGGCCGTGTTGGGCGGCAATGGCCTTGACCGTGTATTTAAGGGTCAGGACATTATCCGCAGTCCGCAAGGCGTCTGCAAAGCGGAAGTCGATCTCGTGCTGTCCGATGGCTACCTCGTGGTGACCGACCTCCACCTCAAGTCCCATCCCGTTGATTGCATCCATCAAGGCTGTGCGGACGCGCACCGCTTCATCGTCCGCCGAGAAATCGAAATAACCACCCACATCGTGTGGGACGGGATGGACGCTGTGCCCATTGCCGGGTTTGAAGAGGAAGAATTCCGGTTCGGGACCGATATTGAAGACCCAGCCGCGTTCTTTGATCCTGGAAAGCATTTGTTTCAGGGTGCCGCGCGGATCGGCTTCGAACGGGCGGCCATCCGGCGTGAAAATATCGCAGAAGACCCGGGCGCGGCGCGCCTCGACCGGGGTCCATGGCAGGACGGCGTATGTGTCGGGGTCGATCACCAGTCGCATGTCGGATTCCTGGATGCGGGCGAACCCTTCGACGGACGAGCCGTCGAACCAGACACCGTCTTCCAGGGCGGTCTCGAGGCGGTAGATGGGAGCGTCTACGCTCTTGACGGCCCCGGTCACATCTGTAAACTGGAAGGAGATGAATTTGACGCCATCTTCCTTCACGCGTGAGAGCAGTTCTTTTTTCTCCATGTTATCTCCTTGGGTGCGGGTTTAAAAAAAAACAGGACATGCCGGGCATGCCCTGTGGTTGATGATTTCCAGGAGGTTGGCTGCCCTTCCAATTTTCGAACAGGCGCATGACGCGCCGCCTGTATCCTGCGCCTGCCTTGTACCGGCGGTCACCCGCTGGTTTTCGGTCACTGTGCGTCGATGGGTTACGCACAACGCTTGTCTTGGAAGGGAGAAAGGAGCCTGGACCGGCTCCGGAGGCATCCGCTGATCACTCCGATTTTTCCCTTACCGCCTCCCGTCTCACCAGGGAGTTCTGGAAGGGGTAGCGCTCTGCTCGCGCAGAGGAACCTCCACCTCGTAGTCTCGCTTGATGAAAAACGAGACCCAGTCGCTAAATCTCCACGTATTCAGTTGTTAAGTAGTCTGGACAACAGATGCGGCATTCTACCTGCGACCAGGGCGCCTGTCAAGTACCACTTGCAAAAAACCCCGCTCATGCCGTGTGCAGCAAAGTTTTGAACCTGCTTTCGCAGGTGGGCCCGGACCCAGAAAATCTGCCTTGGCTCTAGCCTATCGCATCTTTTCTGAAAGATGAGAGCCCGTGTAGTGGATGTTGGCTCAAAACCGAAGGTGCAGCATCACGAACACAGCAGGGCACATTTCTTATACCATAAACGCAAGGGGATGGGTAGATAAAGATTAAATTCTGCCGCCTGGCGGTTGGTATTTAGCGAATGGCTAACCGCTACTATGGGTACACTCTCTTGATCGTCCTCGGATACGGGATCGCCTCGCGGATGTGTTCGGCGCCGCACAACCAGGACACGGTCCGCTCGACGCCCATGCCGAAGCCGGAGTGCGGGACGGAGCCGAATTTGCGCAGGTCGAGGTACCACTGGAAGGATTCCTCAGGCAGGCCGTGCTCGTGGATGCGCTGCAACAGCAAGTTGTAATCGGACATGCGCTCCGAGCCGCCGATGATCTCACCGTAACCTTCCGGGGCAAGCAGGTCCACGGATTTGCAGACCTCGGGGCGTCCCGGCCAGGGTTCCATGTAGAAGGCCTTGACTGCCGTCGGGTAGCCGTAGACGAAGACCGGTTTTTCGTACAGGGCGGTCAGGGCGGTCTCGTGCGGCGCGCCGAAGTCGATGCCCCAGTCGAACTTGAGCAAAGCTTTCTTTTCAGGGTCGGTCTCGGCCCCGTAGAGTTCCTGGATCTTATTCGCCGCGTCGTCGTAGGAGATGCGCGGGAAGGGTGGGGCGATCTTTTCCAGCCGGGTGATGTCACGCCCGAGGAATTTCAATTCCGGCATCCGGTCCCGCAGGACACGCTGGACGATGTGCGTGACGTACTGTTCCTCGATCTCCATCAACTGGTCCAGGTCACAGAAGGCGGCCTCCGGTTCCACCATCCAGAACTCAGTCAGGTGGCGGCGGGTCTTGGACTTTTCGGCGCGGAAGGTGGGACCGAAAGCGTAGACCCGGCCAAAGGCCATGATGTTCGCTTCGTTATAAAGTTGGCCGGATTGCGAGAGGAAGGCAACGCCTTCGTCGAAGTATTCGGTCTCGAAGAGGGTGCTGGTGCTTTCGCAGGCGGCGGGCGTCAGGATGGGCGTGTCCATACCGACGAAGCCATGCGTGTCGAGCCATTCGCGGATGGCTGAAATGACCGTGGCGCGCACACGCAGCACGGCCCACTGACTCTGCATCCGGATCCACAAGTGGCGGTTGTCGAGGGCGAAGTCCATGCCCTGCTCCTTGAGCGCCATTGGGTAATTTTCGGCGGCCAGTTGGACGAATTTGATCTCCCTGACGCCGACTTCATAGCCGCCTGGAATGCCGGGGGCGCGTTTGTCCTCCCGCACCAGACCGGTGATGCTGAGCGAGGATTCTTGCGGAAGGCGGGTGAGTTGGTCGAAGGTCGCCTCGTCCAGGTCGCCTTTGAAGGCCACGCACTGCACAAAGCCCGAGCCGTCGCGTACCAGCAGGAAGACCAGCTTGCCCTTGTCGGTGCGGTTGTAGGCCCAGCCCTGGATGGTGACTTCTTCTCCAATGAATTTTGAGATTTCCTCAACACGAATGATAGACATACATAACTCCTTTTTACGGTGGTTTCGATACGGCGGTCGAGTAGCCGAAGTGCATATCGAGACCCACCGCCTACTCAACCACCTTCAGGTGCAATTCTTTAAGTTGCCGCCCGTCTGGGAACGACGGGGCGTCGGCCA